>JAPOTE010000124.1 GCA_026709335.1 Bacteroidota bacterium
ATCCAGCATTAATGTGCATGAGTTGTGCATTCCATGCGGCACCTGCAATTCCTTTGCCATTATTATTGACGGCACTCGCAAGGCCTGCGGCATTTGTACCATGTTGGCCACTATTGGCTAAACCGGGAATTCCCGATGGATCGTTGTTATTATTGTCTTCATTAGAAAAGTTGATCCCATGAATATCGTCAATAAAGCCATTCCCATCGTCATCAATACCATTGGACGCAATCTCTCCAGCATTCTTCCATACATTCGATAATAGATCTTCATGATTCCATTGGGCGCCATTGTCCACGATCGCAATCACAACACGTGGATTCTTCGTCTCGCTTTTAACAATATCCCAGGCTGAGCTAAGCCCCAGCTGTACAAGTTCAGTTTGCAGCACGTAGAGTGGATCATTCGGAATCGCCCTTTGAGGCAGATCCGAAGTATAATTCACAATAACCGGCTCGGAATACACGACACCAGGCAGATCACTGAACTCTTCAGCTACCCGCTTAGGTGTAGTATTGGAGTCAAATCGCACATAATACGTATTGCGTAAAGCAATCAGATTTTCATACGTGCGAGGGGTTGACTCTACATAATCCAGAAATGGGTAGACACGTTCTATGTCATGAACCCCAAACTTGGATGATTTTTGGTCAAACTCCTGCAACCCGGTTGCACCTGCATGTTTTCCAAGAATTTGTCCTGTCTCGAATTGGACAATGACAACCTCACTAACATACTCTCCCAGCTCTTGAGCCAATGCGTTGGATACGGTATGAATCGACAGAATTATACACGAATGAATTAGTACAGAGAGCATCGTCCATTTCCTGTATCGGCTGTCATGTGGGTCAATTTTTCCCGACATCTCACTGAAAAATAATTATTAATAAATATATATATCACTTAGCGCTGACACCGACTCTGTAGATTGAATATTATAAATCAGCGCACTTTTAACTCATCAATTAATTTCCTCGAATATACGAAATACAAATTTTTGGGGGATCACGTATTCATGATACGGATTCGTGAACCTTGACTTTGCTGGTCAAATTCAGGTCCTAAACCTGACATTCGTTTCTTAGTCCAAGATAGAGTATGAGACCTTTTACGCCCCGAATTCCGGTCAACCGGGGCAGTAAATCCGACTCAAAAATGGCTGAAGAGCCAAAAAGAAACTCCCGTTCCATGGAATAGGTGCATCCATTGGGGGAATATTGCCTTGGCCTTCCTCGGATTCAAGCGAAAAATGAGCAAAATGCCCCCATGTTCTGCTCGCATTGATACAACCAAGCTCAAGTTTCTCCCCACACAGGCTATTTCTACTGAACCTGCTCCAAATGTACTTGTTCGAGGCTATATGAGATTCTGATGAATATTAAGTGTTACTGTCTGCAAGCAAGCATCGAATATAATCAGCAAATGAGCACTTTCTCTGCAAAAAAGATCTCCCGTTTCTAACTTCTTTATGAATCCGTTCATGTAATTCATGTCCAAATTCTGCCATTTGCATTGTCACACCTCCTACTCGTTACTCGATGGAGCGGCTCGGATTGATTTACTTGTGGGGCAGGCGAAAAACTTCGGTATGACTGCCCTTGGAATCACTGACCATGGGAATCTATATGGTGTGCCTGAATTTCATGCGATTGCTAAAAGGAACGGAATTCAACCCATCATAGGTTGCGAATTCTACCTGTGCGATAGCCCTATGAAGGAACGCAAAGATCGGAGACGATATCATCAGGTTTTATGGGCCAAGAATGAGACAGGCTATCAAAATCTGATTAAGATGTCTTCCCTTTCATTTTTGGATGGATTTTATTTCAAACCTCGAATTGATTTTGATCTACTTGCGGAATACCGAGATGGACTCATCGCAACTACCTGTTGCCTCCAGGGGCAAGTTCCCCAAGCCATCATACATGGGAATGAAACCGAAGCACGGCGACTACTCGAAAAATACCTAGATCTATTCGGTACTGAAGATTATTACGTAGAAATCCAGAATCATGGCATAGAAGAACAGGCCCTGATCAATAATACACTCCTGAGGTGGGCCTCTGAATACAATTTGAAAGTCGTAGCGACAAACGATGTCCACTATGTGAGCAAGGAAGATGCGTTTGCACAGGACATTTTACTCTGCCTCCAAACCGGCAAGGATTTTCATGACCCACAACGACTCCGTTTTGACAAAAAGGAATTTTATCTAAAGTCCGCGGACGAAATGCATGCCACCCTCGGGGGCAAATCTGATGCTGAGAAATGGATGAAAACCAGCCTCGAGATTGCAGACAAATGCCAGTTTGAAATCCCCTTGGGTGAACTCCTTATGCCGCATTTCCAAATTCCCGAAGAATTTGGAGCTGATGTAGATAAATATCTACATCACTTGGTCTTTGAGCGCGGAAAGAAGCGATATCCCGATTTTTCGGAATCCGTGCAATCTCGCCTCCTATACGAGTTGGGGGTCATTCGGGAAATGAATTACGCCGGCTACTTCCTCATTGTACAAGATTTTACTACTGCAGCCCGTGAAATGGGAGTATCTGTTGGACCCGGGCGCGGATCAGCCGCCGGCAGCGCTGTTGCATATTGCCTTGGGATTACAAATGTAGATCCACTCAAATATGATTTGCTTTTTGAACGCTTCCTGAACCCGGAGCGCCTCTCCATGCCGGACATTGATATTGACTTTGACGATCATGGCCGTGGAAAGGTGATCGATTATGTGGTAAAGAAATATGGACGACAAAACGTGAGTCAAATTGTAACATTCGGAACTATGGGGGCACGTACTGTTGTTCGGGACGTGGCGCGTGTCCTCAAGATCCCGCTCAAGGAAGTCGACAAAATTGCTAAATCTATCCCCGAAGGCAAAATCAGCCTAGATGTAGCGCTGAAGTCTGTTGCGGAGCTGAAAGAATTAGCAAAATCCGACAGAAAAGATATTCAGGACCTGCTCAGAGCTTCCCGAGCCCTAGAGGGGTGTGTCCGACATACCGGTGTCCATGCTGCTGGTGTCATTATAGCACCTGGCACAGTAAGTAACTATGTTCCAGTGGCGACTACAAAAAATAAAGACGAACAGATACTTACAACTCAGTATTCGGGAGAATGGGTAGAAGATTTTGGTCTGCTCAAAATGGATTTTCTTGGACTCTCTACGCTGACTATCATCAATGATACTTGTTCGCTCATCAAAGATCGAACCGGCAGTGCACCTGATATGGATGCACTCCCTTTGGACGACATGTCTACGTTTGAGCTCTTTCAGCGCGGCGATACAAATGCAATCTTCCAGTTTGAATCGGATGGAATGCGAAAATGGCTCGTTCAATTGAAACCTACCTCACTGGATGATCTAATTGCCATGAACGCCCTCTATCGCCCCGGGCCCATGGACCTTATTCCGAACTATATTCGCCGCAAACACGGACAGGAAGAAGTACAGTATCCACACGAATCCCTGGAAGCAGTCCTAAAACCCACCTACGGAATCCCTGTTTTTCAGGAGCAGGTAATGCAGATGGCACAGGTCATGGCGGGATACTCCCTCGGTGCAGCGGATATTTTACGGCGAGCAATGGGGAAAAAGAAAAAATCCGAAATGGAGGCGCAGCGCAACAAATTTGTCGCAGGAGCCGGAGAGAATGGAGTCTCTCAGGAGACTGCAAACGAGGTCTTCGACATGATGGACAAGTTTGCCGGTTACGGATTCAACAAATGTATCGAGGAGTCAACTCTGATTACGAACGCTACCCTGGGAACTCAGGTGACGGTTCGCCAACTCCATGAAGACGGATGGGAGGGGTTTCTTGTTTACGCACTCACGGATGATGGCTTCCTGGCCCCCCGGAATGTAGAAGCCGTTTACTACAATGGATTCAAACCGGTTTTTGAATTGATCACTCGGAATGGGCGATACATTCGCGCAACGTCTAACCACCGATTTCGTGTACATGGGGGTTGGCAGCATCTATCCGCTCTTGCTCCTGGTGACAAAATTGCAACCATCGCATCCACGGATTCACATGATGATTACGATGGAGAAGATTCCTGCGTCTTGGAAACCGGAGTGCAAATCACTTGGGACAGTATTGTGGAAATCATTCCTGCTGGCCAAGCTCATACCTATGATCTAACCGTGGAGGAAAACCACAACTATCTTGCAAATGGTTTCGTGGTGCATAATAGTCATAGTGTTGCCTACTCTCTCGTTGCATACCATACTGCATATCTTAAAGCCAACTACCCTGCCGAGTTTATGGCCGCAGTTCTATCTAATGTGTCGGGAGATTCCAAGAAATTCATTTCAATATTGGATGAAGCCAAACGTTTAGGCCTACAACCTCAACCTCCATCTGTGACCCACAGCAAAGAAGATTTTTCGGTAGATCAGGATGGGATCATTCATTTTGGCCTCTCTTCTGTCAAGGGAGTTGCCCGAGCGGCCGTAGATCATATCGTGGCAATCAGGAATGAGTTCGGGCCTGCGGACAGCCTCTTTCAGTTTGTGAAACGCCTTGATCTGCATATTCTAAATAAAAAATCATTGGATTCTCTCGCACGTGTGGGAGCATTAGACAGGTTTGGAAACCACCGTGCACAGATCATTGAGGCGCTTGACTTGGCAATTCATTATGCCGAAAATGCCCAACGAGATGAACAAATCGGGCAAGGATTTCTGTTTGCCGAGGAAGATTCAAACTCCCAAATGCCGGAACCCAAACTTCCAGAATGTGAAGAATGGTCACATAGTAAAATTCTGGCAGTGGAGCGGGAACTAGCCGGTTTTTATTTTTCAGGGCACCCATTAGATGGCTGGGAAATTGAAGAGCGTTCCTGTTCGAATGTTAAGCTGGCAGATCTCTCCCTTCTTGCTCGAAACGGAGAAAAACCCTATCGAACTGTCTGTGGGGTTATCACTCAGGTGAAGCTTAGAAAAACGCGGAGGGGAGAGTCCATGTCGTCCTCTACTCTGGAAGACCGGACAGGACAGGTTGAACTCATCTGCTTTCCCTCGACACATTCCGAGGTAGAAGAACACCTCCAGGAAAACATCCCGGTCATGGTCTCAGGAGAGATTGAAGAAAGCGGCGGATTCCCCAAAATCCTGGTTCGACGCATCACTCCACTGAGTTCGGTGCGAGGCGAACTTCTTGATAATATTGTCATCAGCCTGGATTTTGAGCATCTCGACGACAAAGATTTGAAAGATTTCATTAAGGCCTGCAGAAACAATCCTGGAGATAAGAAACTTTTCTTTACAATCAACTCAAAGAACCAAACCCTTCGATTTGTGAGTGAAAGTATCAGCGTGGAAGCGGGGGCGGAGATCATGTCAGTCCTCTCATCTACTTTTGGGCCACAACGCGTCTATCTCGAGTGGAGAGAAAGAAAGAATCATGAATAAATTGATCGTGCTCTTTGTCTGTACCCACAATTCATCTCGTTCTCAGATGGCTGAAGGATTACTCAGGCATCTTTATGGAAATCACTATGAAGTTCACAGTGCGGGAACTGAACCTGGAGAGGTCAGCCCCTTTGCAATTCGCGCTCTGGGCGAAATTGGAATTGACATTCGACATCATTCTTCTAAAGATGTCCGTGAATTCCTATCCATCCATTTGGATACGGTTGTTACAGTCTGTAATTCTGCACAGGAAAACTGCCCTTTCGTTCCTGCCAGGGTGAATGTTCATCGCCGCTTTGAAGACCCTCGTGCCATCATAGGATCAGATGAAGAAAAAATGATAGCATTCCGACGTGTAAGAGATCAGATCAAGATCTGGGTTGAGAACTACTTTAAGCCACCACATCTATCATGAAACCCCGACTTACAGATGACGGCAATCGTCCGGAACTTGATTTACATGGATGTACTGTAGACGAGGCATTAAATCTTGCCCGCCGGCTGATTATTGAATCCGTTCGTCATGGACGAAACTCCGTGCGATTGATTCATGGAATGTCAACATCAGCTCCCGGAAAGAGAACTATTAAATCAGCATTATCAAACATGATTGATGGAGGACAGCTCACCATGCATGTGAGTGGTACCTTCAAGGCCGATGGTCATATGATTGTTGCTCTGAGAAGATTGGGAAATCGACATCCCCCCGGACGAATTACCCTACATATGATCCGAAAGCGATGAACCCACTGATCGGCATTACGACATCTTTTGAAGACGAACAGCAGCGACTCGATTATACTTATGTGAATGCGGTTCAAAGAGCACACGGGCTGCCTGTGCTGTTACCCATCATCACTTCTGCCAGTGAAGCAGAGCAATTTTGCAACTTGATTCAAGGGCTGATCGTTCCCGGAGGCCCGGGAATTATGGCAAACTCAATCGGAGGCTTTCCTACTCGACTCAATCCTGTCAGCTCTAAGCGTTGGGAATCGGACAACTTCATTCTGGATGCTGCCAAGCAACAAAATTTACCCATTTTGGGCATTTGCTATGGGATGCAGCTACTCTGCGTCCGAGCTGGTGGATCATTGGTTTCAGACGTTGAAAAGCAGGTTGAAGGGGCATTTGCTCACAGTGAAAAACGAGGAGCGTGTAACCATCCGATCGAAATTGTCCAAAATACTTACCTGGCACAAATCTGGGATTCTAATATTCGTGAGGTAAATTCTCGTCATTTCCAAGCCGTACATGATCCGGGAACCGGTTATATGGTCAGCGCCCGGAGCTCCGATGGTTCAGTTGAGGCCATTGAACGCTCGGATGGCATTCATATTGGTGTTCAATTTCACCCTGAACGAATGGATGCACAATTTTTATTCAGAAACCTCATACAGCAAGCCTTGGAGTATAATCATGTTGCGTGAGGAAATTCGATCACTTGATACAGGAACACGGCAACTCCGCTGGTTTGGGATTACGATCGGACTTGCGCTGCTGGTCATTGCGGGAATCCTTTACTGGCGTGACATTTCGGGAATTATTGTCGCTGCGAGTGCCGGAATTCTGCTGTTCATTATCGGAATGCTTGCTCCGAAGCTCTTGGGACCTCTGTACAAACCGTGGATGATGCTGGCCATCATTTTGGGCTTTATTATGACTCGCATTCTATTGTTCGGGATCTTTGTGTTCCTGTTTATTCCCACTGGCCTGCTCATGCGACTTTTGGGCAGAGACCCACTTCGTCGTAAACTTGATCCAGATTCAGAAACCTACTGGATCCCCAAGCAATATGATACCAGAATACCGGAACGTCTTGAGCGCTACTACTGACCCCCTCTGCACAGGAATACTCACGTCCAGGTCTAACTAACGGGCATAACATCACTGTCTTGATGTGTCCTGTAACTAACTGGAATTAGGAGTATTATGGTTGAGATTTCTCTTCCATAATTTGGATCAGATTGCCGCATGTATCGTCGAAAATTGCAGTGATGACATTCCCAAGGTCGATTGGTGGCTGCATAAATCGCACGCCCTTCGCCACGAGGCACTCGTGCTCGGCTTCGATATCGTCAACCGCAAAAGATGTATAAGGGATTCCGTCATCTATGAGCGCCTTCCTGAATGGACCGACCGCAGGGTGTTCAGCAGGTTCAAGTACCAACTCGGTCCCCTCTGGGACTTCCTCGGACACCACAGTAATCCACGCGTACTTTCCCATAGGGATATTGTGCTTGAGTTGAAACCTAAGCGTTTCTGTGTAGAAACGAAGTGCTTTCTGCTGATCGTCCACGAAGATGCTGGCTAAGTTGATTCTCATTTCTTGATGTCCTCGTTTGTTAAGTGTAACATGTTTTCTACCGGTGACAAAGCTTTATGGGATCTCAACAAATCTAGTGAAAAAGAATTTGGGACTGGAGACAGGTTCAGGAAAGGGACTTGCCTGAATCCATGACTGAATACAGGCTGATTCGCAGAATAGCACCCTCGTTTTAATCAAAATCATAACCATCGAATAAGGCATTCTGCTCTAGAGCGATCCAGAGTCACAAAAATGCTCCTTTTTCCCGCAAAACCGCGGTTCTATCAAATAACCATCAAATAAAGCATTCTACTCTACAGGCATTCCAGAGTCACAAAAAAGCTTTTTTTTCTCCCAAAACCGTGATTCTATCAAATAACCATCAAATAAGATTATATGCTGCAGGTAGCGTATAACGCCGCACGTTAAAGATCAACAGAATCCTGTGACCAATACGGTAGATACTTTGTGAATTTTCGGCCTGAATTCTGATCTGTTGACACAATAGCTCCAGCAGCCACAGCCTCTGCCAAGAACCTTGATGCCTTCGCACTATTTTTGGGGTCCAAACCAAATCGATTTCGGATGGTCGTATTTGTCACATTTTCATGATTAACGTACTGCAAACAGGCGTGCAGGTAGACTGCCTCTACACGATCTGCCAGACTCATTTTAGATAACGGTTTTGCAGCATAAAGTGTGACTCTTGTGTTGTCACTGATGACTTCAATCCTCGGCGCCGGTAGCCGTAATATTTCAATCTCGTGAGCAATTTTATCCCACCCGATGCCACGTTCTTCACAGATGCCAAATCGACGAAGAAGTCTTGCCAATGACTCATTGCGTGACTTGGGAGGAGCGCTGATAAAAAGTTTAGAGTCAATCAAGGGTTCGCCAGGATTCAGAACCTCTATGCGGTCTTCAAAAATCTCTATCAATGGTCCAGCCCCCCTAGCAGTCAAATCCTGATGAATCAGGGCATTTGCAATTACTTCTCGAACGGAGATTTCAGGAAAACGCGGCTCCTCTTTTCTTAATCCACCATTGAAGGTTTCATTATACGGGATAAGCCTGTTTATGCAATCCATAATCACAGAAAATCCCGAAGCATAGCCTGTTGTCGGCTCTTCCTCCAGACTCTGAGACCATCTACCCGGGCCAGAATACCGAACGATTCTCGCAGGCTTGCGACGCAATGAAGGTACATCTCCCAGGTTTCGGGCGAATGCCAAGGCACCCAAGTTCAAAATGTCCCAGCCACCGTCATCACGTTGAAGAATAAACTGTTCCCTTTGCAGTGCCTGCAATATAGCCAACTTTCCCCGAGCCATAGGAATCTTTGCCAAAACAAAATAAGACTCGTAATCCAGCAGCTGAAGAACTTCATCACCTTTGACCCTCTCAATAGCAATTTCATCTTCGAATACCCTAGTATCCAATAACCGCCAGAGCAACTTCTCCTTGTCCGGAAAATCGTTGAGCCTTCTAGTATGAGATCCTATGCGGATATACGCCTCATTATTAAATCTGACCGGCAAATGATCAGCACCGGCAATGATTAATACAACTACAGGCTTACCATCTACACTATCATTATAAAAACGAAAATCTGTTGAAGGTTTTAGCCTGTGGGATAACCAATGATCAAGATCATCTCGATTCACTTTTTTTAAGTCAGGATTAAACTTTGTCCCGATAATTTGGTGGTTGTCGTCATGCACCCCCCAAACAATGTACCCATAAGATCTTTCGGCAATTGCAACTGCATTGGCGATCGCTGAAATATTCTGGCCCAGTTTTTCAGGCTGAATATGACTGGTTTTGAACTCAAGCCATTCCATTTCTCTGGGATGCTGGCATAGTCGCTTCACCAAAGCAGGGATGTCAATAGAGCCGATCATCTCTCATCCATAAAAATGTGTTAGAAGTGCACAGTTCAATTAGATGCTCAACCGGATTGTTCTGGTTCAAATATAGGCAATCCATTCGCATGTAGCCTGGAATAAATACTGATTTTGTACTGGTAGCTTGGAATACCGAGCGGCCGGAGGGTTGTATCACAGTATCAAATATCCATTCAAAAAGATCTTAAGGTTTGCATGCTAATATTCCAACTCACGTGCCTGACCAAAAAGTTGCGGGACACTCTTCTCTTCGTAAGAAACGAGCCTGATCAAGTGGGTTCTATACTGGATATTCCCAAATTCTCCTACCCGAAATACTCAGTCACCGAAAATTTCTACCTTTTGAAGATCACGAAGGAGTTGGCTTTTCTGACGATATTTCTCTTGTAGCTTAAGCTGATCTTCACCACCCTGTTCTGAATTCAGAATTTGATTCAGTAATTCGTCCATCTCTTCCCCAATATGCTTTCTCTTGCTCTCTCGCATACAGTCTATAGCTATACGCTTTGCGTCCTGATTCAATTTTGGGACGACAATTTTTTTTTCGCCCCATCCTCTGGAAACCTCATGTTGACGCATCAATAGATTCGCTACCAACTGTTGAGTTTGCTCATTGACCCGAAGTTGTCCACCCTGAATTGCTGTCAACGATTCTCTTTGATGCTCGTGGTATAAATCAATAATGGCTTCCACTAAATTTTGGGATGCACCTTCGCTAAATTCATCTAAGCTCATGTGTCTCAAGATATATTCAATCATCGGAGCCCCTTCCTCAAGCATCAGTTGTAACAGCATTTTTTCGGCTTCTGGGATCTCTTCAGTAGGATCTAATTCTTCGGATTGGCTAGGAATCATCCCTCCAGATGTCTGATTTCCCTTCAGATACCTGTTCACTTCATCCCATATATCTCCCTCCAGAACGCCAAATAATTGACTCGCTCTCTTGATATATAATTTCTTGAGAAGTTGATCCTGGAGCCAAGAAATTCGCTCGGAGATTCTGGAGAGTTCCAGAAGCTTTCCGCGAAGGGTACTGAGCGTATTTCTGCCATCCGCAGCCAAATAAAGGGATTCAATCCAATCTTTGGTCGTAGTCTGAAGATAGGCCCTGAATTGATCTGCACCCTGACTACGAACGAATGAATCCGGATCCTCTCCTTCGGGTAATGATACTACACTTGCATCCAGACCATTCTGGAGAACAACATCAACAGCACGTTCTGTCGCATCAACCCCTGCAGTATCCGCATCATAAAGTAACTGAATTTCTTTGACAAAGCGACCCAGCAATTGAACCTGTTGGGGTGTCAGTGCAGTCCCGCAACATGCGATCGAGCCAATACCCGCCTGATCAAGTGCCAAAACATCCGTATAGCCTTCCACCAGAAGAATTTTATCCTGTTGACGAGCTACCCGCTTGGCCTGAAACAGACCATAGAGAACATAGCTCTTGTGATAGACCTCCGTTTCCGGCGTGTTAAGATACTTTGGTGTACCCTCCTTGGCATCCGCCAAAGCTCGGCCTCCAAACCCAATGATTTTTCCCACATGAGACCAAATCGGAAACATAATCCTGTTCCGAAAACGATCATAATACCCTCTCCCGTTATCCCTCTCAGCCACTAATCCCGCTTTGAGCAAAGTTTCAGGTTCAATATGCCCAGTTTGTGCAGCTTCGAGCAATCCACTCCATGAATCCGGAGCATAACCCAACTTAAATCGTTCGGCCGTTTTATCTGTTAGTCCACGCGCTTCCAGATACTCACGGGCAGGTAAGCCAATGGTTGACTCCTGAAGTTTCTTTACGTAATATTCGGCGGCGAAACGAAGAGCGTTGTAGATCGTCTCTTTTTTTTTGAACTCCTCCTGATCTGCTACCTGAACAGGAATTTCTATTCCCATCCGATCTGCCAGCCATCTCACTGCATCCAAAAAATCAAGCCGCTCAATCTCCATCACGAATGTAATCACATTTCCTCCCTTCCCGCATCCAAAACATTTGAAATATCCTCTTGAAGGGCTCACATTAAAAGAAGCTGTCTTCTCTTCGTGAAACGGACATAATCCTATGTAATTATTGCCAGCCTTTTTCATCCGCACATAATCCTCCACAACACCTAGGATATCAGCGCCGTCCCGCACCTGCTCAACAATATGTTCAGGAATCCGCATCAATGCTTACTTACATCACAGCTGTCTCCACTGGAGATTGCTCTGGCTTATCAGAGCATTGACATGCCCCTATGGCAAGAAGTGCTACAAGAAATACAGTGAACGAGAATCGAATCATGATGACAGACTTTTTGGTTTAATTATAGTATACGTAATTTGAATTGTTTAAGGTGCTGAATATATCCTATCTTTGAGTTCAAACTGATGCATTTCAACTTGGAAGTTTTAGGAATTGACATAGGAGGAACCGGTATCAAGGGAGCGCCGGTCATTATTGAGACGGGAGAAATCTCCTCAAAACGTTTCCGCCTCCCCACACCCAAAAAGGGCCTTCCGCAGGATATTGCCGAAACTGTGCACGCAGTGAGTAAACATTTCTCTTGGGACGGGAAAATTGGAATTACGTTGCCGGTTCGTATTCGCAATGGAATCGCATGTACAGCCGCGAACATCGATCAGTCATGGATTGGGACGAACGTCAACAAACTCTTTTCGAAGGTACTCGAATCAGAGGTCACCACACTCAACGATGCGGATGCCGCCGGGTATGCAGAAACCCATTATGGAGCAGGCAAAGGAGCGAAAGGAAAGACGCTAGTTCTTACTCTGGGTACCGGAATCGGATCCAGCCTGTTTATGAATTCCCTCCTGATTCCTAACCTTGAGCTTGGTCACCTGCGCATGTACGGGACCACAGCAGAAATTCTGGCCGCCAACAGTACGCGCAAGCGTGATCATCTGTCTTGGGAAACCTGGGCGGACCGTCTCCAAGATTACTTGACGTACATAGAGTTCCTGCTTGACCCTGATCTGATCATTCTTGGTGGAGGGATCAGCCGACCAAAGCGGACCAAACATTACTTTCATTTACTCAAGACACAGGCTCGACTGTTACCTGCGCATTTTCAGAACGAAGCTGGCATCATTGGAGCCGCCTGTGCTGCTCATAATCAAGCCGACAGATGAGTGCCTCTCCCTCTGTTATTCGACAATATCTCGAGTCCAGTAACCCGGATGTACAGCAAATCGGGTTTGATCACCTGATCAATGCGTTAAATGCCGGAACGGTACGAGCTGCCTCCCGAAGGAGGGATGGGACCTGGGAAGCTCACGCTTGGGTGAAAAAAGGGCTGCTCTATGGGTTTCGGGCCGGCCATCTTACGAAGATTGACGCTGCCCCGGCCCCCTTCTTTGATAAACATACATTTCCATTGAGGCCCATTGAAATCAGAGACAATATTCGACTGGTTCCTGGTGGATCCTCTATCCGAACCGGATGCTACATCAGCCCGGATGTGATCTGTATGCCCCCGATGTATATCAATACGGGGGCTTACGTTGACGAAGAGACCATGGTGGATTCTCATGCTCTCGTGGGCAGCTGCGCCCAAGTTGGAAAACGAGTCCATATATCTGCCGCTACGCAAATTGGCGGAGTATTGGAGCCACCGGGAGCATTGCCTGTAATCATTGAAGATGACTGCTTTCTTGGAGGGGGATCCGGGATCTACGAAGGTTGCATCGTTCGTGAAGGCGCCGTGCTGGCACCCGGAGTCATCCTCACTAAATCCACACGTCTGTATGATCTAGTTCACGAGCGAATTCTTGAACCGGGGGAGGTTCCGACAGGCGCTGTCGTCGTCTCCGGGAGCCGCAAACAGTCCAGTTCTTTCGCTCTCGAGCATGGCATCTCCACCTATACTCCTGTGATTGTCAAATATCGCGATGCCAGAACAGATGCTGCAACAGAATTAGAATCTGCGCTGCGGCAATCTATTTAATAGATATCAGATCCGGAGCTGCGAACGCACTTGCATAATCTCCCTTGATCACGGCAAGAAAACGCTCTGCATCCCTTTGATTCGGGAAATTTCCAATTCGAACGCGATAGTAGGGCGCACGAAAATCCAGATATACTGGTGGTTCTGACTCATTTTGAGCATAAACTTCCCGATATGAGGAACTCATCTCAAACTCCTCCCACCACACCAGAGCATCTTCAACCGCCTGATCTGCTTCCAGCTTGTCCAGTGTAGCTAAAAGCTGGATTCTAAATCCATTTTGTTCAACCCTAGATGTAAGTGAATCCATACTAGGAGCAAGTAATATATCAGGTACATCGTGAATCGACCACGTAGAAAAATTTTTAACCTCTTCCTGGTAAGCATCCAGGCTAAAATCCTCGTATTCGGCCCAGTCAATTGAAATACCTTCCTGTTTATTTTCATCGGATGAGTCAATCAATGTTCTGGTTGTAGGCCCGGAACAACCGACAAGGCCACACAGCAAAAGAAGTAGAGTCAATTTAGGGAAGGCTTCACGCATTTTCAATACCTTGAATGATGGCTAATGAGGCACTGGCACCAATTCTGGTAGCACCTGCACGGATCATCGCGAGTGCCTCCTCAAATGTACGTATCCCACCTGACGCCTTGATGCCAAGATCTTCTCCGATCGTACTATGCATCAGAGCGATATCTTGTTCGGTAGCACCACCATTTGCATACCCGGTAGAAGTCTTCACATAATCTGCACCTGCATCACGGGCTAAATGGCATGCCATCCGTTTTTGTTCATCAGTAAGAAGAATACATTCGAGAATCACTTTTACGAGAGCGGCATGCTCACATGTTTGCACAACCTGCTCGATATCTGTTTTGACAGCATCATAGAAGCCACTCTTGAATAACCCAACAGCCATCACCATATCAACTTCTGTCGCACCATTCTCAATCGCAAGACAGGCTTCCTTAACTTTTGCCCCGGTGCAACTGTCTCCATGTGGAAAACTCAATACAGTGCAAACACTTGGAGGTGCCCCATTGAGTATTAACGCAGCTTCTCTGACATAACATGGAGGAACACAAACGCTGGCAAATTCATATTCCGCGGCCTCCTCGCATAATACACGTATTTCCTGCACAGTAGTATCAACTCCCAATCTGGTATGATCAATCATTTGGGCAAGTCCGGAAACAGTCAATTCCCGATTGCTACGGTCTATATTATCCATCCTGTGATATCGGAGATTGTCTCCCTGTAACTTTATACCCTGTAACGGGTGCCATCTGCTTACTCATCATGCACCGTTTTTTTCTGTTTTTTCTGGTAATATGCAGCTGCTCATCCAACTTGGATGGCGAATATACCGTTGAGGATGATTTGGGGCGGATCGTACAACTACCTGCCAAGGTGGAAAGAATTGCACCGCTTGCACCAAGTATCACTGAGCTGTTGTTCGCAGCAGGTGCTGGCTCGAAAGTGGTTGGCGTATCAACCGTCGACAATTTCCCTCCCGCAATTGACTCTCTACCAAGATATAGTCTAATTCCCATGGATTTTGAAGCAATCGTCGCACTGGATTTAGATCTAGTCGTTGCCAGTGAGCAAGTCAACAACCCAAAAGATGCGGATACTTTTTCAGCCGTGGGAATTCCTGTTTATTTTGTCGCCATAAAAACGATGGAAGATGTCAGCAGGGCAATCCGAAACCTGGGAACATTGCTTCATACTCCGGAATTTGCAGAGCAACGAGCCACGGAGCTTGAAGATTCCCTCTCTCAACTTGCTTCACTCACAACAGGACTGACTCAAAGACCGGATGTACTGTTTTTGATTGAACTGGCTACCCTGTATGCTTTTGGAAAGGAGAGTTACATTCATGATATGATTGATCTGGCGGGTGGGAAAAGTATCACAGGAGATTTTTCTATTCGCTTCCCCGTCCTGACAGACGAGTTTGTTTTGACTTCCATGCCGGATGTCATCGTAGGTACCTTTGAAGGTTCCACACTCCCTGAATATCATCCAACATGGGATATTATACCGGCAGTACAGGCCGACCGGGTCTACGAACTAGACTCCGGCTTTTATTTACGGCCCGGACCACGTCTCATAAGAGGAGCTTGGGATCTCGCTGAAATTTTGCACCCCGAAATTATTTCTGATCAATGAAAGGCTGGATAGCAGGGCTTCTGATTCTGGCACTTGTCAGTCTGATCTTTTCTGTGAGTATGGGGCATGAGGTATCTTTTGCCGAAGCACTTTCGGTGCTGTGGCATCATGTGACATTCGGATCCGGCCCCGCTTCTGATCCCATTGCAGATCGCATTGTCTGGCAATTACGTCTTCCCCGTTCGCTACTTGCCTTCATTGTAGGAGGCGGGCTGGGTATTATCGGAGCTGCAATGCAAACCCTCGTACGAAATCCTTTGGCAGAACCCTATATTTTGGGACTCTCGGGTGGCGCAACAGCAGGCGCCTCACTCTTTTATCTGGGCTTTCTGCCTCCACTGATCTCAAAAGCTATCTCAATGCCGACCGCTGCATTCCTGGGGGGATTATGCGCGATCCTCATTGTGTATGGCGTGGCTGGGAATAGGGGACACATATCGGTCACTCGGCTACTACTGGCAGGGGTAGCTGTTGCATCTCTTATGGGAGCCCTTTCCTCGTTTATCACCTTGTCTTCTCCAGATCCTGATAAACTCAGATCCGTTTTGTTCTGGCTTCTGGGTTCACTCCATTTGGCGACCTGGACTGCCCTTGTCTGGCCAGCAATCGCCGTCTCTATCGGTCTCATCGTATTACTTGCGCTTGCACGACCGCTGGATGGAATGTTGACGGGGGATGAATCTGCTCACTCGCTTGGCGTGTCGGTTGAATCCGTAAAACGGATTCTGATTATTCTGGCTTCGCTGGTGACTGGATCCATTGTTGCAGCGAGCGGAGCGATTGGGTTTGTAGGACTCATCGTTCCGCACGCCGTGCGTTCCTTCACCGGAGTTACCCATCGCCGAGTATTACCGGCTTGTTTTATTGCAGGAGCGGTTTTTCTCCTTTGGGCAGACATCGCAGCCAGGGCTCTTTTGCCAAATGCTCAACTACCTGTGGGGATAGTGACTGCATTCTGCGGGGTGCCATTCTTTCTAATTCTGCTTCATCGAAAACGGTACAATTTTGGTTGATATTGCTCCGTCAAAATCAACATCATGGATGAGCACTCATGATAGTTGTACTCGCGACAGAAAGATCACCGATTTCTGCGAAAAGTAGAACACTGCAACCGAATTCATCGTTCATAGGCCCTCATGATCCGAGGTAGAGCAGATGTCCCCAATCCGAAATGAGCCTGTCGTCGCACTGCAAGATTTTCAATCGGTTGTCAAGGGTGACCTCAGAGAGTTTTCCCGTCACTTCAGGGATGCAGTACATGTAGAGCATGGGCTCTTGAACCTGGTGATTCGATATTTTTTGCGGCAAAAAGGTAAACGTATTCGACCATTGCTGGTACTTCTGACGGCTAAAACCTGTGGTGGTATACGCGAACGGAGCCATCGGGCTGCTGCACTGGTTGAACTTCTTCACACGGCAACGCTGGTACATGATGATGTTGTGGACGAATCCGAGAAGCGGCGCGGAGCATTCTCTATCAATGCACTCTGGGGGAACAAGGTCGCTGTTCTACTTGGTGACTACTTCCTGAGTCGTGGACTTCTCCTGGCGCTGGATCATGAAGATCATGATATCCTTCAGGTACTGAGTAACGCTGTCAAACGAATGAGTGAAGGAGAGTTGCGTCAGGTTCAACGTTCACGCAGAATGGAAATTGATGAAGATTCATACTACAAGATTATCTCAGACAAAACCGCGTCCCTGATTTCCGCATGCACCCAGTGCGGGGCTCTAAGCGCCAACGCGAACCAAAGTCGTCTGCAGTCTATGGCGGAGTTTGGAGAGCAGTTGGGACTGGCATTCCAGATTCGGGATGATTTATTTGATTTTGGAACACAAGAAATTGGCAAGCCTGTGGGTGCAGACATTCAAAAAAAACTGATCACTTTGCCTCTCATTCATGCACTGGAGGTCACCAATCCATCCACGCGGCGAAAAATCCTGAACATCATACGCACAGGGGGGAAAAAGAAACAACATCGAGAAACTATTTTTAAATTCGTTGAATCAACCGGGGGACTGAGCTACGCAAAACAGCGTATGGAACACCATGTGAGGTCAGCACAATCCCTGCTGGAATCTTTCCCTGAATCCGAAGCTCGCAGAGCTATGCATGCACTCAGTGAGTACGTGATTGCACGGAAAAAATAGAGGTTCGTATCCTTAACTGCAATCAGTTGCTCCCACTAACTCAGTTTCATCTGAACTTTGATTTACAAACGAGTTCAGATGAAATTGTAATGGTATACATAGGATCGTCTTCCTGCTCTCGTGCTCCCAGACCAAGACGAGTTCCCTTCCTTCCTCCACCCGCAGCCGCTCCTGAACCACAACGGACTCCTCTTGATACTCTTCCAGTATTTCTCTGAGTTGCGGCATATTTGAGCCCGAGATCGTGGCAGTGCGCAATGTTCGCTGCGGTCGATGAAGCAAGAAGACTTGTTCTCTCAATACGGATACAAGATCACTGCTGATACTCAATTTTATATTTTTTCAGCACAGTTGACTCTTTTGTTGTTTTTGCGGCATATGCGTGTCCAGTTTCGTCAATGTACTTGAGGCTTGTACCACGGGGCATTTGGAACATACCCTCCTCTTTTCCTTCAAGGGTGATCATATACACCGACCTACTCGCAGGCATCTCTTCTATTTTCCCTCCGTGTTCCAGAAACAGGTTTCCTTCATGATCCATTACGGCACTCGTAAAAATTAAGCCTCCAGGAACGTAACTGATGGATTCGACAATATCGTCTGGCAATTGTTGTCGTTTAATTGTGTCTATACGGCGTCCCCGATAACGAAGTGGTAGACTTTCAATGGAAAAACGATTCAAAAGGTGTCCAGACGGATCATAGATATCAATACGGTTCACGGCCTGAAAAACAATAACAATTCTTTCAGGGTACCGAGCAAGCAATATGAATTGGTTTTCAAGATTGTACCTGTGGATATCACTTAATCCAAACAACCTTTTGGGAACTTCGTTTGGTGTGTATATAGTGACATATCTGTCTAAAGTAGCCAAGTCTGTGGTTCCAAGATACAATCGTTCATCAGAGGCCACATCCATGTCTAGGGGAGCTGAAACTTGGGTAGAGACTTTAAAGTTGAGATTCAGGTCGAAAAACTGCAGGGTACCAGTGCCTTTATGGTCTGAAACAATCAGCATACTATCCATTAATGCCAGATGACGGGGGCCGCTGACAAATTCTCCTGGGGCAACACCCTGCCCGCCGACTTTCCGTACCAATCGTCCGGATGAGTCAAACTTGCTCAGCGAGGAGTTACGGTGATCCGCAACATATATGCTACTGTCATTTCCCACAGTTAAATCAGAAATAGTATGAAAGCCATCAATAGACAGAATTTCTTGAAGAATAACCGGCTGAGCACTTACACTAATTGGCACGATAATTCCATATAGCACCACCCAGGGTACTATCAAGAACAAATTCGAACTCAATGCGCGGAAATAAGAGTGCATCATACGGATTCCAACCACCGATAGCTTTGGAAGGGGGATTACTGTTAGGTGATCAAAGCCGATTCTTTGTCTGAATTGTGCAACCACTTCAACAATCTGACCAAAAGAAAAACTTTTGAACAGATTACTATACACTAATGAAGCTTACCCCAATGGGGTTAAACCAACAACCATCAGAGACTCTACAAAATGCGGAAGCTGCCAATCACTGATCTCCATAAAGGTCTTCCACACAGTCCATGAACGCATCTGGGCAATAGTAGACCGCAAACATAACATACTGTTCGTGATTGTAATCACCGTTTTCATAGTTTTCACTGGCAGTATCCAGACAGTTCTGTAGCAATTTAGCACACGGTTCCCCCGCGAGATATTCGCAATTAGAGGTGGTAGCTGTGGGTTCTGTATCTGGTTCAGGGATTCCTGCCTTGGCACCGGGTACTGTTACCATCAGGAGGCAAGACAATAGCATTAAGGCAGACATTATGGCAGTGTGCCTCATGACTGAGAAGACTTGATTGTCCATAGCAAAGAAGGGTTCTGTAGAGTTTTGTATGAAATGATTAAATTCAAGCTGAATCAAATATAGCAATTTCATGACGAAGGAATTTATGAATGCAGTGATGCGGGACTCGTTAGGACTTGACTCCGAGTGGCAGGTTGATGAGGTCACCTTTAACCCGAAGGAGCGACGAATTGATGTTTATCTTTCGCATTCGG
>JAPOTE010000087.1 GCA_026709335.1 Bacteroidota bacterium
TCTGATGATCTCGAAGTTTACTCCGAATCAGATGCGCGGTATGAAAGGCAAGAATGCACAAAAACAGATGCGCCTCAATCCGCCGTTTCTTGCGGTGGTAAATCGGGCGCAGGCTCAGATCGGATTTCATGGTCCGAAAGGTCTGTTCAATCTCGCCCAATCTCCAGTAGGTCTGTGCAATCGTCTTGCGGTCCCAGTCCGCGTGACTGGTACGGATCACAGATCCCCTCGATGCATCCGCACATTCATCAAAGGCCGAACGTCTCCGGATCCGGATCGGGTTCGCAGTTAAACTGGTCTTGCTCTTGATGACCTTGACCTTGTATTGATAGGCCACCTTTTTGTACTTCTCGGTCAACCGCCCAATCTTCTGTTCAATCACTGCATGCTTTTTCGGGCGTACCTTGATCGAAAGCCCATTGAGGGGGTTGGCAAGATCTCAACTGATATTGTTATATTAAACTATGTTGAAGTAGAAATGTAAAGGCTTGTATGAAGCGGGGGTCTAGCAAAACTTTCGCGTAACAAATTGTAAAACATGCCCAAGATATTTCCAATGAGAATTTTTTGGCTGGGCAAGAGGTTATGATTTTATGAATGCGGTTGATGCAATAAAATTCTGAGGAGCTATGAAGGGCTCATTTATATTTCGGAAGTTCATAAGCTGTTGCTGTGTAGCGGGCAGTTTTCTATTCGCGTCTATGGTGATGGCACAAGGTACAGCCACCTACGAACTCACGTTCACGGCAACCTGGACCGCCGACACACACCCTACAAACTATCCGTCCAATCCTCATTTCTCAGGATTGATTGGGACGACGCACAATAATGCGGTGAAGTTCTGGAAGACGGGTGAAGCTGCCAGTGATGGCATCAAGTCTATGGCTGAACTCGGGAGCAAGAACCCTCTTCAAAGTGAAATTAGTCAGGCAAAGGGCAATGGGAATGCTGATGAACTCATTAGTGCACGAGGATTGGGGCGTCCACCGACCTCTCTAAAAATAGAATTTGATGTTCGTCCTCCGTGGAATCTGGTAACCGTTACATCTATGCTCGCACCTAGTCCGGACTGGTTTGTAGGGGTATCTGGATTAAATTTGCTGGATGACGACGATAACTGGATTGATACACTCGAAGTAGATCTATTCGTGTACGATGCAGGAACGGACAGTGGCTCCAGCTATCGTTCGGCAAATCAGCCAACCAATCCAAGGGAGAATATCAGCCGTCTTGAGGAATCTCCATTTTTGGTTGATGGAGTTGTTAAACCGGTAGGGACATTCCGCTTTGAGTTGAAAAAGGTCAAACTCCCCCCGGAAGGCTATTTCCGTGTTGACGGGGCCAAAATTCTTGATTCAAACGGGCAGCCCGTTATCCTGAAAGGTGTGGGACTTGGCGGATGGTTACTACCAGAAGGGTACATGCTACATATCCATGTGTTAGGAGAAGGGCGAACCGATGGCCCCTCCGGAATTCGGGAGCAAATGATCGAACTCATTGGTGAGGCCAACACGAATGAGTTTTTTAAGGTATTCAGAGAGAAATACGTACAGGAAAAAGATATCGCTGCCATCAAAGAATGGGGATTTGATCATATACGACTTCCCTTCCATTATCGTCTTTTCTATGATCCGGAGACGGATAAATGGGAGGAAGAAGGGTTTGAACTGTTGGATATATTTCTGGAGTGGTGTAGAAAGCATGAGTTAGAAGTACTCCTTGATATGCACGCGGCTCCAGGTGCTCAAAGTAAAGGAGGTATTGCGGATAGCGATGGAGAAGCCAGACTTTGGACAGAACCCGACAAGTACTGGCCTCAAACGATCAAAATCTGGCGGGAAATTGCCCGTCGATATAATGATGATCCCATCATTCTGGGATATGACTTGATCAATGAGCCTACTGTACCCAATGAAAATGCGTCAAGTCTTGCAGAGCTGTACACACGGATTATTGACGCGGTTCAGCCAATCTCACCCCACCATTTATTCTTCCTTGAAGGGAATTGGTGGGCAACATCTTTTGATGAACATCTTCGGGCAATTTCTAAAAACAGACAAAATATTGTGTATGCCTTCCATCATTACTGGAAGGCAGTTGATCAGGGGGCAATTCAGTATTTGCTTGATTACAGGGACCAGGATAATGTACCTCTTTATTTGGGAGAGACCGGTGAAAACTCAAATGCGTGGTTTTATGCTCTGACAAAGCTTGCAGAGCAGCACGAGATTGGGATCAACTGGTGGACACACAAAAAAATTGAGACAGTGACCAGCCCACTCAGTTCACCGTTTGCGCCAGGCTACGAGGATGTGACAAAATATTGGCGTGGTGAGGGCTTTCTGCCGTCCGTTGATGATGCAACTCAGGCGCTGTTAGCAATGGCTCATAATCTGGAACTGGATTCTGCCCGCGTAAATCATGGACTTCTGGCTGCACTTTTTGACCCTGAGTATGGAACGAAACAAAAGCCGTTCAAGAAGCACGAATTACCGGGGGTTATTAATGCTGTTGACTATGATCTGGGTAATCAAGGCATTGCGTATAAAGACAGTGAGATTTGGAAGATTTCTGATAACACCACAGGTAATGAAGGTCATAGCTATCGCAATGATGGTGTGGATATTCAGGTCTCAGAAGATCCTGAAGGATTCAGATACAATGTTGGATGGACCGAGCGTTTTGAGTGGATTGAGTATACCGTTGACGTTTTGGAAGATGGATTCTATGAAATTGCTGTTCGAGGTGCGAGCGAAACTGGTGGACTCCGGAGCGGGTCGGATGTCAGATTTCTTATGGATGGCAACCTAATTGGTGAGGTGGAGATTGGCAATACCGGGGGGTGGCAGAGTTGGTCCACTGTACGAGTCAAGACCCCTGAATTGAAAGCAGGTAGCAATCGTATTTTTAGGGTTACATTTACGGATCGAGAGGTAAACATCAACCGGATGACATTTCGGAAGATTTCTACGGTTGATATAGTGGAAGATCAGGAAATCATTGAATCGGAGCTACTCTCAACCTATCCGAACCCGTTTATAGATGTGGTAAATGTGTCGTTTTCGGCAGTCGAGGAGGTGTCTGTATCGATTGTATTGTATGATGTATTGGGTCGCCAGGTATACGAAACACCAGAGGCTCGCTATGCAACCGGAATCCATGAAATTGCACTAACACCAGATTTAGCACCAGGGGTGTATGTCTTGAGGCTTCAATTGGCTGGATTACAGGAGTCACAAACCTTCACTCGCCCGCTAGTCATCTCGGCGGGATAGCATTAGATCTTATCATCGGGAGATGAGTTCCCCGCGGCTAGAAATATATTTGCATCAGCATGTCCACGAGGGAATAAATCTGTCGAGAATAATAACACCGATGAGTTATTTGCCGACCTTGCTCCACCGTGGTAAGGACAGAGATGGCCATAGCAGATTTGCTTTAAAGTTGACAGCCCCGTTCACGTTTTGGCCGATCGTGTCGATTGAAAATGGCTAAAGGCCATCTTTCTGAGCCGATGCCAGAATAATATATCAGGAAGACACTTTTTCAAGGTGATCTGAGATTTTGTACAAGTACAGGTTTTTGCTTTAAGGTCACTCTGGGTTGAGTAGCGTTAAATGGGTTTTTGTCATCATACAGAGATAAGGAAAGGGAATGACGAACCTGCATGAATTATTGCGCACCGTCCCTCAGTACGAGTTACTAAAAGCAGTGGAAGATGAGGCGAAGAATCAGAATTTAGAAGTTTACGCCGTAGGCGGGTTTGTCCGGGATGCAATTCTTAATCGTAGGACGTCAGACATCGATTTTGTGGTCCTAGGGCAGGGAAGTGGGATTCAGCTTGCTCGTGCAGTCGGAAAACGGCTAGGAGGAGCAATTGCTCATGTGTATCCGAATTTCGGGACCGCCGCCGTTCAGGTAGAGAACGCAGTCCTGGAGTTTGTGGCGGCCAGGCGCGAGAGTTATAGAAAAGATTCCCGCAAACCCATCGTGGAAGACGGAACACTTCACGATGATCTGTTACGGAGGGATTTTACGGTGAATACACTCGCACTTAGTCTCTCGGGGAAACTGCCCTTTGGTGAGCTTCTCGATCCATTTGGAGGGCTCATGGATTTGGACGCAGGAAGGCTTAGAACTCCCAGGTCACCTGGAAAAACATTTGCGGATGACCCATTAAGAATGATTCGAGCCGCCCGATTTTCAGCACAGTTGGGGTTTGAGATTGAATCAGAGATCCGTAAAGAGATGCCAAAAGAGGCGCAGCGTCTTGAGATTGTAAGTCAAGAGAGAATTACCGATGAATTTCATAAAATCATGTCCTGCCCAATGCCTTCTATTGGGTTGAAGATTTTGGAGGAAACCATGCTCTTGTGCAAATTTTTTCCTGAGTTAAGCGAACTCAGAGGAGTTGACACAGTAGCGGGGCAGCGGCATAAAGACAACTTTTATCATACTTTGCAGGTGGTGGATAATGTGGTTGAAACCGTGGGGGAGGGCCGATACTGGTTGCGCTGGGCCGCACTTTTACATGATATTGGCAAGCCCCGTAGCAAGCGCTTTGCTCCTGGAGTTGGTTGGACGTTTCATGGGCATGAGGATCGCGGGGCTAGAATGGTGCCAAAACTTTTTAGAAAATTACGCTTGCCGACCGATGAACGTATGGCTTATGTTCGAAAGCTGATTGCCCTCCATCATCGACCAGTTGCACTTGTGGATGATGAAGTCACAGATTCTGCAGTTCGGCGACTACTTTTTGATGCCGGAGAGCATATAGAAGACCTGATGATCCTGGTTCGGGCAGATATCACATCACGGAACCCGCATCGGGTGCGTCGTTATTTGAAGGCATTTGATTTGGTAGAACGGAAATTTGAAGAGGTTGAGGCTAAAGATCATCTACGAAATTTTCAGCCACCACTGGGAGGAAAAGAAATTATGGAGATGATTGGAATCGAAGCGGGGATTGCCGTCGGAATGATCAAGGATGCGGTCAGGGAGGCCATTCTGGATGGTGAGATCCCGAATGAACATTCCGCCGCCTTTTCCTTAATGTTGCAAATCAAGGATGATGCTCTGCGCCGGGCCAGACTCTACGAGGAGGTTGTATTACCTATGCACGGGAGCGAGCGTCGTGCAGCAAATGCCCTGAAGGAGGAGATCATGACCGGCAAACTTCCTGATGATCATCAGGAAGCCCTCGAATACCTGGCAACAATGAAAACGCGATTACTCGCCTGATGGTGTGGGACGAACGTCCCAGCTCAACATTTGCTCAATGTTGGCGTAGTCCTCCTCGCCATCTATGTCTGTGAAAGAATAATCTCCCAGCATTGTGCGGGACATAGGGGGTTGTCGCTTCCAAAGAATCCCTTCCTGATCCGAAAATTCATCAGGGAATGGACTGGGAATTTCGTAATTGGGGTGATAGGTTTTATACGTTTTGTGTGCTTGATGTATCGCTGCACGGCGTGCACCCGGCTCTGTAATACTAGAGCCCGTCACCTCAAACGGAGAAACCGTGATGATAGCCGTCACGGTTCCGTCTTCGGCCTCTTCATATTCAGGGCGCATGACCTCAAAGTCACGAGGTTTGGGATATGCGCTCCGTTCGTCAAAGTTAACCATTTTGTATCAGCTTAAAGGAATTCTACCCAAATGGACGGGAGGTTGTTCGTGTTGCATCCACAGCAATTTGTGAGTTTTATGTGAAATTTTGTTAAATCATGTTAAATGTCTCTGCAATAATGACATCTGATTCTTAATATGATAGAAAAAATCATATATTACATGAAATATACATAATATAAATTTGTATTCAATAATTTTTCAAAGATGAGAAAAATAATTTTAATGGCTATTGTGAGGAATATTTGGAAAAAATTTCATATTATTGAGTTCATTGGGGGTATATCCCGATTAACGTAATATTCAATCTAAATCTATTAATCTCACTACAGCCATAGCCATGAAATCACAGCCCGAATCTCTCTCGACACTCTCTGACGTTGATATTCAGAAAGGACTGGCACCCGAACGTGTGTTTTCCAATGAGGGCGAAAACCCGCTTGATTCCGTTGAATGGGAACAGCGAGATGCACTTATCAAGAACCCCCAGGGAGAATCTATATTTGAGCAGAGAGGAGTAGAATTCCCGAAAAGTTGGAGCCCCTTGGCAACGAATGTAGTCGCATCAAAGTATTTCTATGGAGATTTGGAGAATGTGCACATGGATCCGGATGAAGGTGGGCGGGAACACTCGCTTCGCCAACTGATCCATCGCGTGACGCGTACGATTGCAGATTGGGGATACGAACAGGATTACTTTGCCTCTAAGAAGGATGCAGATTGCTTCTATGATGAGTTGACCTGGCTGTGTGTCAATCAGTACGGCGCCTTTAATTCTCCCGTCTGGTTTAACGTGGGGCTACATGATCGCTATGGTGTCCAGGATTCAGGGGGAAGAACAATTTGGGGTTGGGATGCAGAGCAGCAGGACGTTATGGATGTGGATCCATACGAGTATCCTCAGGGTTCAGCATGTTTCATCATTTCTGTAGAAGATTCAATTGATGATATCTGGAGTTTGATGAGTGAGAGTGCCAGGTTATTCAAATTTGGCTCTGGAGTTGGAGCAGACTGGTCGACCCTGCGATCCACACAGGAGAAACTTTCCGGCGGCGGTACCCCAAGTGGTCCAGTGAGTTTTATGCGGGTTCAGGATTCTACCGGGGGAACCATCAAGAGCGGAGGCAAGACCCGCCGAGCAGCCATTATGCAGACATTGAAGATCTGGCATCCGGATGTAGAGGAATTCATTAACGCGAAACAGGAAGAGGAAAAGAAAGCCTGGGCACTCATTGAACAGGGTTATGACGGATCATTTAACGGGCCTGCCTATGGTTCGGTGGCGTTCCAGAATGTAAATCAGTCTGTTCGGGTCAATGATGAATTCATGCATGCGGTGGATAAGGGAATGCCGTTTGGACTTCGAGAAGTCAAGACAGGAGATGTTGTCAGGCAGGTGGATGCCAGGCTTCTACTGGATCAGATTGCGGATGGAACATATGTTTGTGGAGACCCAGGTGTGCAGTATGAAGATATCATCCAGAGATGGCATACCTGCAAAACGACAGGTCCTATCAACTCAAGCAACCCCTGCTCCGAGTACATGTTTCTGGATAATTCCGCATGCAATCTCGCGAGCCTGAACCTTCGGAAGTTTCAGCTGGAAAATGGTTCATTTGATGTGGAGCGGTTCAGGGCTGCGGTGAGAATATATATCACAGCTATGGAGATCATTGTTGATAATGCCGGATATCCGAGCGAAAGTATTGCCCGAAATAGCCATCTGTTCCGTCCTTTGGGGCTTGGCTTTGCAAACTTGGGGGCACTGTTGATGGCAATGGGACTACCCTATGACAGTGATCAAGGGCGTGCAGTCGCCGGAGCCATTATGGCCATCGAGCATGCAGAAGCCTATGCCCGCAGTGCGGAGATTGCTGCAAACCCCAAGATTGGCCCCTTTACCGGGTTTGCGGAGAACCGGGAAAGTATGTTGAATGTTATGCGTATGCACCGCGATGCCGTTGCCGAAATTGATGCGAGCTGTCCCGAATATCTGGTGAGTGCCGCGGAAGAATCTCTGGAGCGTATGGTTACTTTGGGAGAACAGTATGGCTATCGGAATTCACAGGTGACCGTTCTGGCACCCACCGGTACGATTGCCTTCATGATGGATTGTGATACCACAGGGATTGAGCCGGATATTGCACTGGTGAAATACAAGTTATTGGCAGGCAAAGGGGATGGCATGTTGAAGATTGTGAATCGTACCGTCCCGGAAGCACTTACCCGACTGGGGTATAATCAGGAGCAGATTACGGAGATCCTTGAGTATGTTAATGAGCATGATACCATTGAAGGGGCACCGGGCCTGGAAGAAGCGGACTTACCAGTATTTGATTGCGCATTCAAGCCGTTCAAGGGGACCCGTAGTGTTAGATCCATGGGACATATCCGTATGATGGCAGCCTGTCAACCCTTCGTATCTGGTGCAATTTCGAAGACGGTGAATATGCCGGAGGATGTGACCTCGGAAGAAATCAGCCATGCATATATGGAAGGATGGCGCCTGGGCCTGAAAGCATTGGCTATTTATCGTGAGAACTCCAAGCGTAGCCAGCCTTTATCCACTTCCAAAGGAGGAAACACGAAAGTAGCAGCTTCGGGAGACGGATTACCGACGGAAGCAGAAATCGCGAACCCCCGTGTTATCTATAAATCGACACGCAAGCGTCTTCCTGATGAGCGAGAGTCCCTGACTCATAAATTCAGTGTGAGTGGTCATGAAGGATATTTGCATGTAGGGCTCTATCCGGAGACAAAGCTTCCAGGCGAGATCTTTATTACGATGGCGAAAGAGGGGAGCACGATATCTGGGCTCATGGATGCTTTTGCAACGAGCATTTCAATTGCCCTGCAATACGGAGTTCCACTGGAAGATTTGTGTTCCAAATTCAGTTTCATGCGCTTTGAGCCGAGCGGGTATACGAATAATCGGAAGATTCCAATGGCCATGTCCATCATGGACTACATCTTCCGCTATTTATCCATCACGTTTTTGGAGAAGCCTGTCATTCCGGATGATATCAAAGAGGCAGTTTCAGATTTTGAGTCAACAGCTCAGGATCCGCTAGATGATGTGAAGGAATTGCCGGTGGAGACAGAAATGGTTCCGGCCGATCCTGTGGGGACAGTAACAGCTGGAAAAGTACTACGAACAGTTGGGGAAGTACGGCCTTTGAGCGTAAATGGCACATATCAAAATCAGGACGATTCACCAATTTGTTCAACCTGTGGGGCGATTACCGTGCGGAGCGGGGCCTGCTATGTCTGTTTACAGTGTGGAACCTCTAGCGGTTGTGGCTGATTGGTTATGCATCCATGAGATGAAGATATCCATTTAGCGATCTCCTGCAGGCTACCTTACCCCATTGGTTGCAGTTATGATATGTTTTTCACGGGCGAGATGCCCGCACGGCTATAAGATCTAAGGTAGGTTTTATAGCCGTGCGGTATGGTGTACGGCCTTCTGTGCTCGCGTGAGCGTGTCGGTCGCTCGTTATTGAAATTTTTGCCTGCGTGGAGCTTATCCTGCTGAGCTTCTCTCAGGTGGTGGATTTTTGTATTCTTGGTGGTTCCTGATTCTTTCATGCATTGGATGAAACGTGATCTCAGTAGATCGCCATGTCTGGAAAAATGTATAGTATTCAGAGATATTAAGTCTGCAATCTTATTTTTATCCAGCAGTCAATTATCTGTCTACAACGGCCATGGTCAAATCATGCCAAAGAAGCGCATAATAGGAGAAATGCTTCTGTTTGCTCTACTCTCAACTGCACCCATCGCATTGGGGCAGAACAGGGGAGTGGCAGAACATGTACCGAATGTCGTTGTGGTTCAGTTTGAGTCGAATGTTTTTATCCAGCACAAGTCGGTAACTACAGGGCTGCAGAGATTCGATCAGAAAGCATCCCAGTACGGGGTACATTCGATTGAGCGAGTATTTCCGTTTCTGGATCACGTGGAGCCCAATCCGAAGACGCGCTATAATTTGATGGCTCTTCGCCGGACCTACTATGTGCGGTATGAATCAGAGATCGCTCCCGTACAGGTTGCAAAAGATTTACATATAGCATCGGGTGTGGCCTATGCTGAGCCCGTAGTGGTCAATCACATACAAGTTCTCCATCAAGCGATCCCGAATGATAATGGATTTTGGAGACAATCAGAGCTTCATGCATTACGCCTTCCCGATGCATGGGATATAGTTAAGGGTGAAGATGGATTCCCGAGGGTCGTGATTGCGATTGTAGACACGGGCACCGAATGGGAGCATGAAGATCTTCTTGCGAACGTGTGGACAAATCCAGGCGAAATTGCAAATAATGGTGTTGATGATGACGGGAACGGGTTTATTGATGATGTACATGGAGTCAATTTTCAGGATGATGACGAGGAAAATAATGATCCCTCGCCTGACTCGCAGTTTGAAGGCTGGAGACATGGTACGTTTGTAACAGGAGCAACAGGTGCAGTAACCGATAATAGGATCGGAATCGCGGGAGCAGCCTGGAATGCAGAGATCATGCACATCAATGCCGGTTGCAGTGAGCGAGATCAGATTTGTTATGGATATGAAGGAATCCTTTATGCAGCTGCCAATGGGGCACATATCATCAATGCGAGTTGGGGCAGTCCAAGATATTCTGAAGATGTCGTGAATTTCGTGAATCAATCTCTTGCCTTGGCCACTGATATGGGATCTCTTATCGTGGCTGCGGCTGGCAATGACGAGAGATTTCTTGATGAGAGCTATCCTAATTATCCAGCATTTCATCCTCGCGTGTTGTCGGTAGGGGCAACCGAGAACCAGTTACGTACACTCGCCGATTTTTCAAACTATGGCAAGGATAGGATGGTTTTTGCTCCGGGTGAATTGATCATAACGACTGGACCAGATAACTCATACTATCGTGTGTCGGGAACGTCTATGGCGTCTCCACTTGTAGCCGGGGTGGCAACATTGGTGAAGACGAGATATCCCGATATGCCTCCAGATTTATTGCGTGAGTATATCCAAGTTACAACTGAAAACATTGATGCCGAAAACCCTCTATACGCAGGTGGGTTAGGAGGCGGTTTTGTGAATGCATTTGCTACCGTTCAAAAATCTCCCTTTTCCCCGGCGATTCAACTTGAGCGCTGGACATGGGTAGATGATGACCGCAATGGTGCAATCTCTGCTGGTGATGAAGTGACAGTGACGGTTGTTTTTAGGAATTATCTAGTTGATGCCCGGAAACTCCGGGTACAGCTTATAGAAGAAGAACCCTACCCGTTCCTAAACTGGCGCAGGCGCGAGGTAGATGTTGGATTTCTCGGTGCAGGCGACTCGGTTCGTGTTGATTTCGAATTCCAGGTAGCAGCTGACGCTCCGGCTAACCAAGAAGTTCGGCTGTCTGCTCATATTCAGGATAGCGGGTATGAGGACTCCGTAGGTACGCTGAATTTTATTCTGAAGGAATCGGCTTTGGTAACCTTTCAAGCCTTGAGCACATTATATACTTCAACAAACGGAGATGAATGGACGAATAACTCAGGCTGGGAAATTGGTTCTATACCCGATGGAATTGAGTCTTTTCAGCAGTGGTACGGTCTTACCGTTGCCGACGGGTTGTTGATTGAGTTGGATTTGTCTGAAAATAATCTCAAAGGAGAACTTCCAAGTGAAATTCAGAATTTGGTCAACTTGGAGTTACTATCGCTGATATCCAATGATCTTGTTGGTCCGATCCCGATGGGATTGGGTAATCTGAGGAAGCTGGAGCACTTGGAGATTGGCTCCAATCAGCTAACTGGAAATATTTCTGTCGAACTCGGTGAGCTGTCAAGGATAGAAACTCTGGATCTAAGCGAAAATCAGCTGGTTGGCAAGATTCCACTGGTACTGGGTAACCTGTCACAATTAGAGTTGCTAAGGCTACAGAAAAATGCTCTGACCGGTGACGTTCCACCAGAACTGGGCAACTTGTCGGAATTGCAGGAACTGCGACTAAATGAGAACAACCTCTCCGGACAACTCCCTCGGAGTCTGTTGAATTTGCAACATCTTCACACGCTTCACTTTAGCGATGCCGGGGTTTGTGCACCCGCCGACGATGATTTTCAGACATGGCTAAATGGTATCTCGGATGTAGATGGTCCCACATGCGTTAAAGTATCGTTTTCAAAAGATATTTCGGATCAGGTCTATCCACGGTCATTTCCGATCGAGCCATTGATTCTCCCCGAAGCTATCGGTGGAACTCCACCAATCTCCTACACCCTAACTCCTGTACTACCAGAGGGATTGAGCTTTGATTCTGTCACACGAACAATTCGCGGGACGCCTTCAGAAGTTATGATACCCGTGACTCTTACCTACACCGCGACGGATGTAAACGGATTAAAAGACAGTCTGACGTTTACGATTGAAGTGTATCAGCTGGAGTTTATCGGGAGTGTTGATAACCAATCTTATCCGCGCACCCATTTGATTATGCCACTCATGTTGCCCGAAGCTTCAGGAGTTTCTCCGATTTCGTACACGCTTGTTCCCGCGCTGCCGGAGGGGCTCAGTTTTGATGCATCGACTCGCACAATTTTCGGGACACCAACAGAGGTTACTCCACCTGTCTCGTTCGATTTCACGGCCGCTGATGTAAATGGCTCATGGGACAGCATGACATTTACGATTGAAGTTTTTTCACCGGTGGCATCCGAGAATGAATCTTTACCCGAGAAATTTACCATGCATGCTAATTATCCAAATCCTTTTCAGGATATGACGCATTTGGTATTTGACCTTCCCTGGACAGCAGAAGTGCAGTTAGAGGTGTTGAACGTGATGGGACAGCATATGATGACGATTCCGGCTGTAAGCATCTCTGCAGGCTGGCAGCAGGAAATAAAGTTGGACGGGAATTTGCTTCCATCGGGTCTTTACCTGTATCGCCTGACTGTCACATCCCCTCGAAACAGTCTAGTACATGTTGATCATTTTATGCGCATCCGATGATGTGATAGAGGCCATAATCAGGCAGGATCTATTTGCCCTATTGCTATCAAGGACTAAGGTAGCAGCTTCTCAACGTGTGAAAAGTTTCTCTTTCCAGATTGCAAGGCCAAAGTAGCAGGAGGCTCCCAGAGCAAGAGATCCCGTAGTGATCCACTTGTTTCCGAGAAATAAGGCACCAATAATGGGGAGCAATCCAGGTAGTGATATCAGAAAAAAGTCGCGATACGGAGCAATCCATTCTCTCCACGGAACTCCTGCCAACCTCAGAATTACGCACAGCTGAATTCCTCGTACAAGTGTACCTGTCACGCCACCCGCAATCAGCATGGCATCAATGTCTCCTGTTTGCCCTCCCCAGATCAAGGCGGACGACAGGCATACCAAAAGGAGCAGTGCCATGAGAAAATCAAGGCGCTGGTGCTCGGTGACATCGTAGACCCGTGTCAGTGGAGATACGACTGATCCGAGAACCAGCCAAGATCCAATATAGGTTGCATAGATTCCGGTTTGCCGATGGGGCTCCCCCAGCCATAACTCGAAAAAATCTGGTCCGGCAAGCATTACAGCCAGCACTGGAAAAAATCCAATCATGATCAGGCGGCGATGAACCAGCGAGGTGATTGAGGCGAGGTTACCAGAAAACTGTGCCTCAGCTGCACTGATAAAAAAGGGATGAGCTACCGAACGGGATATATAGGAAATTGGAATTGCAATCGCAGCGAAAGCAATTCCATAAAAACCGAGTGCTTCTTCAGAAATCTCAGATGCGAAAAAGAATGGAACCAAGAGCACGACCAGATGCCCCATCAAGGCTCCAATCATAGATGAGGGTGTCGAAAACAGTGCAAAGCGCCGATAACGAATTGCAGCCTGAATCATGCCCCTCCAGTTCAATGCTGCACGAATTGCAGTGCCACTACGACGAAGTGCAACCCAGATAAAGAATACACAGGAAACAAAATGGCCAAAAATAAATCCACCGATATGTCCAGCTTCATTCGCGTTGATCGGCGGAATACCTGCCCCGATACGTCCAAGCACCATGGATAATGTCAGGCTCACATGACCTGCACTGATATGTCGGAATGCTCGTTTACGGACCAACCAGAATTCTGCAATTTTGCCGGATCGCATAAAAATCAAGGCGAGTGGTATCAGGGGCAGGTAAGGGGCAATTGCCGGGAAATTTAGGAATGCAGCAATTTCATTGCTCCAGATCGAGAGAATGGCAAGAAGAGATGCGCTCACCATCATCACTGAGCAGGATAACCAGATAAGCACGGCAGCATCCTCATCTTTTTTTGGAAGCATCAGTGCATCTTCGTAGCGCAGTGAAGCAATTGCACCTACGAGTCCAATTATCGTGACAAAATATTTTCCGATGCCCAGTTCTGAGGGTAGATACAGGCGTGTGATGATTCCCAGGGCCAGATAACCAATCACCATTACGATTCCAGCACCAGAGAGCAGGGTCAAGGCAGGCCCTCTGAGACCCTCTGTCGAAAATAAACGGCTGAGTCGCTTCATGGCTGAGGTTTAATGCGCCATACGTTCCAGTAGCCTGCTTGATAAGCAGATTCAAATCCTTCCGGGGCTTTGGCGTCCTTTCGTACGATATATTCAAAATTGTATTTTTCAGCCAGACGTTGAATTTCCTGAACTGGAAGTGCAAAATATGCGCTATCCAGAACAGACATGATCGGTGCTCCGCCGCGTTGCGGTGGAGAGATCGGAGCCATATCAAGCAGTCTTGTAAACCATTGTGTCATGTAGGGCTGATGGAAGGGGACCGCCTTGAAACTCACGACTACGGCGCGCTGTCCCTGAGATCTGAAGTGCGCCCACTGAGGGGGGACAGCAAAAACGGCATCCACCTCGGTTGAATCACGCGCCCATACTGCAACCTGCTCTGCAGAACCGGACACCGAAGTCGGGCGGATGCCCAGCGCGTCCGGGGAAATCAGAAGTAGCGTGGCAGCGATGAGTAGAGTGCCACCAAATGCGTAGTGGCCATGATCAAAAAAAGCGGTAAGGGTACGTCGACAGAATTTGAGAATCATCCGAGAGAGTGCATTGGCTATCAAGATGACGCAGAACACCTTGACCAATACAGTCAGCTTGAATAGCTGTAATCTGGTAATAGGATCAATACGCAAGATTTCCGTGCACAAAAAAGAGAAGATGCAAAGTACACCGATCACAATCAGTGACCGTCTAACAAGCATATGGTGAACTTTGGGAAGCTGAGAAAATACTGCGAGCCCCAGTACAAGCAGGACTGTGAATCCAACCACAGACTCCAGAGGAAATGAACTCGGCATGTAATGGTGGGGAGCCCGAAATTCAAACAGGATATAAAAGTAGGACCAGAGTCCATCCGGATGAGGTCGGGAAAACTGGAACCAAATGAGCGGCCCCAGGGCAGGCAGGGCAGAGAGGGTAAACCAGCCTGCGAACATGGATGGACGTCGCACAGACCATCCATGTTTCCAAAGCAGCATAAGGGTACAGATCAGTCCCGTTTGCAAACCGACCAGCGCCTGAATCCAGGTAGCAATCCCCATCAACAGTGCAGCTCGTCCAGTTTGGCCACGTACAAAATGTAGCAATCCCCATAAGCTGAATGTCCAGGCCGGAATACTGGGGGTAAGAATCCAGGTTACGAGATCATTCCCTCCCAAGGTAAATTTGGGTGGGAGTAAGAGGGCTAAAATCACGCAGATCGTTGCTGCCAACCGTTCACGAGTCAACTGTAGACCAAGGGCGTATAACGCCATACTGGTTCCAAACCAACTGGCCACATAGATGCCAAGGATCGTCGCATAGGGGCCAAACAATTTGGCAGGTAACCAAGCGATCCATACAAATAAGGTTCGGGGACCAAAGGTCTCTGTCTGGACATTCACAAACCAGTCCGATCGGTAAAGGCTCGGATCCAGCAGGTGCATGAGGTAGGGCAAGATCTCATCCTGATCACTGATGGCGTAGTCATATCCACGCCAGAAGAAATATAAGGTGAGAGTCAGCAGAGGCAGATAAAATGGCGGGCGCATGCCCATTCCTGTCAGTAGCCGTTGCCACCGACCCGTGCGAATCTGCATGATTAACGTCCAAAATGAATCCGCGGTCGTCGCCGCAAATGATAATACTGCGTAAGGGCAGGAGCAAATGAACGCTTGAACTCTGCGATGGAAGGCGTGTTTGCTCCGACAAAGTCAAAAACAGAGATTCCTGACTCGGACAAAAGCGGGAGTATTTCCCCAAGTAGTACAGTCATGGAAGGCCCGGGAATGCTCCCCGCAATCCAGTAGTGTGCGGTATGTTCGTCATGCAAGATGATAGCCCCGGCTTCGGTGATTCCATTACGTTCGGCCACAAATACACGTCCCCAATCTCCCATTTCTCTGACCAAGGTCTCCAGTGCTGTCGGCGAAGCAGGTAGTTTTCTTCCATGCCTCTGATAACTCATTCTGCAGAGATCAATCACCTCGCCCGCAAGCTCTGAATTTTCCCGAATTGTATAGTCAGATGTATTGGATCGCCAAGTTCTGCGGGCTCCACTTGACCAATCATCAGGATCGGCAGGAAGATGGATCAGATAGGTAAATAGAGGCTTCACCTCCCAGCCACGCCACTGGGCAGTTCGGGGATCGTCCATAGTGACGAGCAGATCCGCTCTGTTGCTTATCTGTTCAGCAGATTTGAGAAGCTCGTCCAGAGGGGTTTTCTGCCGATGGATTAAATGAGCAGGAGGGGGATTGAGTAGGAGCAGGGCGGAATATTGTGTGAATGGCGGAATCACAACATGCCGCAATTTCCCGCCGCCTTTCAGATGGAGCAGTAATGCTGCCTCATCCTCATGAAAACAGATTTTTGGCTTCAAACCGAATACGGAACTCGCCGCTTCTGCGTAACGCAGAGACGCAAAGATACCCCGTGCATGTTCCCAGAGTGATTGGTAACGCGCACGGGCCCCCGTATCATCCAGAGTATATGCAGAGTTGGTCAATGTGGCACGGTTAGAGAATATATTGACTCAGATCCCGATTGTTTGCGATGGAACCAAGACGAGATTCAACTTCTTCGGCGTCCATGGTGACCTCCCTGGAGGAGCTCCCATCAGATTCAAAAAGCAGATCTTCCAATAATGTGGTCATGATGGTATGAAGCCTGCGAGCACCAATATTTTCTACTTCATCGTTAACCTTGGCAGCGGTACGCGCAATCAGCCAGACTGCATCGTCGGTGAACTCAAGCGTAACCTTCTCGGCTTTCAGAAGTGCGCGATATTGTTTGAGAAGAGCATTTCGAGGCTGGGTCAGGATACGGTAGAAATCCTCTTCGCTCAGACTGTGCATTTCTACCCGGATCGGGAATCGGCCCTGCATTTCGGGGATCAGATCACTTGGTTTGGCGACATGGAAGGCTCCACTGGCAATAAAGAGAATGTGATCTGTTCGAACCATTCCATGTTTTGTCGTAACCGTCGCCCCCTCAACCAATGGCAGAAGATCTCGCTGAACCCCTTCCCGTGATACGTCTGGCCCCCCTCCATTTTTACTGGCTCGACTGGCCACTTTGTCAATTTCGTCAATGAATACAATACCCGAATTCTCTACGCGTTTGAGCGCCTCGCGGGTCACGAGATCCATGTCAATCAGTTTTGATGCTTCTTCCTTGGACAAAAGATCTTCGGCTTCGGAAACTTTGACACGACGTTTTTTTCGTCGTTTTCCTCCAATATTTCCCAGCATATCCTGGATGTTCATACCCATTTCTTCCATTCCCATCGGTCCGAACACTTGTAGCATGGGAGAGGAATGATCATTCTGAACTTCAATCTCTATTTCTCGGTCTGCAAATTTACCGTCCTTGAGTCGTTCACGAAATTTTGTTCGTGTGGAGGACTCTTTATTCGCAGAGGGATTCGGGGAGCCATTCTCCTGATCCAGTTCGGTGATGGGGGGTGGCGGAAGAATGACATCCAGAACACGCTCTCGGGCTAATTCGCGTGCCCGCTCCTGTACACGTACTTCATGCTCTTGTCGAATCAAGCGGATCGCGCGGTCGGTAAGATCGCGTATCATGCTCTCAACATCCCGGCCTACATATCCGACCTCGGTGAACTTTGTTGCCTCGACTTTAATGAACGGAGCTTCGACCAGCTTGGCCAGTCTCCGAGCAATTTCTGTTTTTCCAACTCCGGTTGGTCCCATCAGGATAATGTTACTGGGCAAAATCTCATCCTGAAGATTACTGTCGACTTGTTGGCGACGCCATCGATTACGAAGTGCAATCGCGACGGTGCGTTTGGCTTCAGATTGACCAATGATGTAATTATCCAATTCTGCCACGATGGCGGACGGAGTCAACTCTGAGTGCATTGCCATCAGTGAATCCAAACAATAATGTTATTCAGGGCCTGTCCACACGTATTGATCAGTGATGTTGGAGGCATATTCCCTGTGTCGAATGGATGGATCTTTCTCATCATCTTTTGATCATCCATCATTCATGTATTCATCCTCCGTTGATTGAATTAACATTACGTTAGGATGATTGTAGTTAATGAGTAGTACCGTATAGTTATAAGGATAGCCTTTACGCTTTTCAAGCCATACGGCACCGGCCTCTTCAAGTTTGTTCACCAAGAGTTTGGGATTATCGTGACCTCCAAGCATTTCCGAGAGTTTTCGCAGGAGAGGGGTCATATAAACTTCTTCGTATTGACCAAACCAGCGATCAATGATTTCCAGTGCTATCAGAGCCGTCTCGTCAGTAACTTCTGTGACCTTTTCGGGTGGGGTTAACAGTCCAAGCCCCTGAGAAGGCACTTGGGGTTCCATGCTGTACTCTTCGTCATGATATGCATGGATAGTCTGCTCAAGGAACCTGTCCGCGTGAATAAAGAACTCCGAGTGTTCGTCTGCATAATTCAGTTCGGGGGGCTGAAATGTGATCGCAGTGCTTTGCATATTCCTTTGTCGACAATATTTAATCAGTGGAAGATACAGACGATTTCCAGTAACTAAAAAGAGTGCAGGAATATCATTCTGCGTCTGCATTAATTCAAGTACATCAAGGCAGATCTGAATTTCCGAAGCATTGGATTGTAATGAAGCTGGAACAAACCGGGGTTCCATTCCAGCGAGGTAAAGGTTTTGCTGAATCTCAGGCTTCCCCGAATCAATCAACGAGAAATCTGCATAGGCGACGGGGGTGCCCAAATTGAACTGCAAATCTTGCTTCACATAATGCAAAGCTGAATTGAGTAGCGAGTTAATCACGTACTTTGGATGAGTGCGATCGATAGAATTTTGTTCGATATAGGTAAAAAGATTTTCGTAGTCAATGAACATAAATGCATGTGACGTGGGAGAAGCATTAGATCTGGAGTGATTAGACATTTTCATGTGATCTCACTGCATATTGGTAGGCGAGTCGGCAATTTCCAATACAGTTAAAGAGTGATTTGTATAAACGCAAATATCTGCGGCAATGTTGAGTGAGTCAGTTACAATCTCTTTAGCGCTTAGATGCGGGGCATGTTGAATCATGGCACGAGCAGCAGCAAGAGCAAACGAGCCACCACTACCAATGGATACAATATCGTCATCCGGTTCAATAATATCTCCGCTTCCACTGAGAAGTAACAGCTTGTCAATGGTCGCAACGACCAACAAAGCCTCTAGTCTCCGCAAATATCGATCCATTCGCCAATCTTTGGCGAGTTCTACGGAGGCACGGGTCAGGTTTCCGCTGTATTGTTTGAGTTTATCTTCAAAGCGTTCAAACAGTGTAAAGGCATCTGCGGTGGACCCAGCAAAGCCGGCTAGAATTTTCCCCTCATATAATCTGCGGACTTTCTGTGCCTTATGTTTCATTACCGTACTTCCCAGAGTAGCCTGCCCATCTGAGCCAAGAGCAACCTTGTCGTGCCGCCGCACACCTATGACTGTCGTGCCGTGCAATGTAGGCCCCTTCATTCTGTCACGTATATTGTCGAATTGGAGCAGTTGAATTTATCAAGATAATCAGCGCATGCCCCAGTGCGCCCATCTAATTAAGTCGGGGGGAGCCCCGGTCGATTAGGCTATCTTGGCCTGTTTAACCGAGGAACGGATCAACGTACAGCATTGCTATTTGTTTCTTTCGGGGGTAGACTCAATGAGCATATTTACAAATGAATCCTGGATCTCACGAATCACCGCGGCTCGCCCCTGGTAATGATTTGCAAAAATTACAAATGCAAGTAAAGATCCATTCGGAGGCATGATATACCCTGCAAGAGAGCTAACATTTCCAAGCGTGCCGGTCTTGGCCCGTACACGTCCGTATCCAGGAGAGTTTCCAATGAATCTGTATTCAAGCGTGCCATCCTGTCCCGCGATAGCCAGTGAAGCGAGAAATGAATCCCATACCTCGGGGGCAGGGTGCGCTGCCATATAGCGGAGCAGCTTGATCGTCATAGCAGGGGTTACCAGGTTTTTGCGTGAGAGGCCTGAGCCATCCACTAACTGTATTCGCTCAGAATCAATATCTGCTCTGGCATAGGTTCTCATGGAGGAAGCAATGCCCATCGCAGCCGAACCTGGCTCAAACTCTTCATCCGGATTTGGGTATTTTTGCCCCAAGGTTTTCAAGAGATGCTCCGCATAGAGGTTGTGACTCTCTTTATTGACGGTTGCAATCAGTTCAGATATAGGAGGAGAAGTATGGCTTGCAACAATTTTAGCCTCCGAGTAAGTAAAATCTTTGGATACATCGTCGATGTCCAGGAGCTGTCCATGAACATGAATATTCCTCGATGCAAGCACCGAGTTAAAGGCATGCACAAAATAGAGTGTCGGATTATGGATTGCGATTGCTTCAGGATCTGATCGGCCAAGAGGTACCTCACTAGATACGATGATCCGATTTGATTCGGGGAATCGGATATGGCCTTCGACAAGACTCTTCCCTCGCGGGATAGTTTGGGTTTGATTGTCAATATTTAGATAGCTTTGAAGCTCAGGAGTAACCGTTAAATTTCCCTTTTGTCCAAGGCTTGTCGGATATGCATGCAGGTCTACAATCGCATCATGAAAGGTCAATCCGCTGATCTGCGCAGCATATCCAAAGGTCAGATCCTCCCAGCTCCAGTCTGCGCCCAAGGGTACGTCATCAAATATATTGTCGTCACCAATAATATCACCATGGATTTCATGTATACCGAGTTTAGAAAGAGAATCTGCAAACACATGGAACAAATCCATTGAGTTGGAATCAGGCGCCCCGGTGGATGGGTCTCCTGACCCTCGTACAATCAAGTTTCCATTGAGTACATGTCCGTTTAAGGATCCTTCCATATAGAGTTGAGTCACATAGCGATAGTTGGGTCCCAGTTGATCGAGCACAGCAGAAGTAGTATACAATTTTGTGACGGAGGCAGGCATGAAGCTACGTTCTGCGTTGCGCATAAATAGAGTATCTCCAGAGGCTACATCAACTACCATAACACCCCACCATGCATTGGGTCGGGCATCCAGGATGGCATCCAGTGGGTTTTGCGCCCTGCAAAGGTTACCTGTGAGCAAGATCAATGCGATGAAACAGCTTAATGTGCGCATAAGAACAGTTCAATTAATGGGAGGAAAATCTGGGATGGAATCTGTGCGTTCCGCCCGCCGCAATATTATGAATGCAAAATGGGTGGTATGCAGTGGAGACGCAGGCCGGAGTTTGATGGTCCAGAAATTGCCTCCAGGCTGTGTTTGAAAGCCGGCAATGGTCCCAATGGGAATGTTCGGTGGAAATATTTCGCTGGCTTCGTGAGTGATAACACGTTGCCCTTTTTGAACGGGAACTGTTTTGACGACGTCATGAAAGATCAGAGAATCGGGTGTACTGTCTTTTCCCGAAACAATCCCTATAGATCCGAGAGTATCAATCATGGCAGGCACATGAAATTGTGAATGCAGGTAGGGCATGACTTGGCTGTACCCGGAGCTTACATGAACAATGCGTCCCAAAATTCCTTTATGGCTGATCACAGCCATATTTACTTCCACTCCCTGATCACTTCCAACATTGAGAGTCAGAAAATTAGTGGCCCCGTAGGGTTCACGGGCGATGATGCGGGCTGCAAGGGTTTCAAATTCATACATTTGTTGCCATCCCAATGCCCGTCTCAGCTGTTCATTCTGTTGGCCGGCGATTCGCAGCCGGGCGAGTTCAGTGGTCAATTTCAGGTTGGCGCTACGGAGTTCCTGATTCTCATTGATGGAGAGGAGGATTTCAGTGGCCCAGTTCATTCGATATTCGATGGCTCCCACCAATTTCAGGGTTTGAGCACGAACAGACCACATGAGAGAATGATTGATATTTGCCATGACCACAAGGGAGATCGTGAGCAAGCCGACCAAGAGGATGAAAGGGCGCAGGCGATAGAAGAGTTCAATCATCCGTCATAGAGCCTGAACCACACTACAACTTGAGATTACAGCAGAATATCGGAGTAGGAGGACACATCTTCCAGAATTTTTCCGGTACCTCGAACCACGGCGGTGAGAGGGTCATCTGCAATGTATACGGGCACATCGACACGGTTACGGATGGCGGCATCGATTCCATATAGAAGTGCTCCGCCCCCTGTGAGCATAATTCCACGTTCAAGAATATCTGCCCCCAATTCGGGAGATGTTTTCTCTAAGCAGGCACTGACAGCTGAGCAGATATTGGTGATGACTTGGGAAAGTGCTCTGCGTACCTCTTCGGAGGTGAACACTTGTACTTTTGGCATACCGGTGCTGGAATCCTGTCCCTTGATGGACAACTCCATTTCTGGCTCCATCGGAGCGGCACTGCCAATCTCTTGTTTCATTCGTTCCGCAGTGCGTTGTCCAATCACAAAGTTATGGTAGTGTTTGAAGTGAGACAGGATGGCCGTGTCAATTTCATTGCCGGCTACTCGCAAGGATTCATCTACGACGATTCCATTGAGAGCAATCACCGCAATTTCAGTCGTTCCCCCTCCAATATCCACAATCATATTTCCGACCGGTTCGCTCACATTCAGGCCAATTCCGATCGCGGCTGCCATCGGCTCTGCAATCAAATGAACCTTTCGGGCACCGGCATGCTGGGCACTATCTCGAACGGTTCGTTTTTCCACCTCGGTGGTTCCACTGGGAATACAGATGACCATCTGGCGGATGGTTTTGATCCAGCCGGTCTGCACTTTTCGGATGAGGCCGCGGATGAGTTGTTCGGCCATCTCAAAGTCGGCAATGACACCATCCTTCAGGGGACGCACTGTTTTAATGTTGTTGTGCGTCTTTTCATGCATGGTTAATGCATTGTTTCCAATAGCAAGTACCTTATCCGTTCTGCGGTCAATCGCGACAATACTGGCCTCATTCAGAATGATTCCCTGCCCCTTGATGTAGATCAGTGTGTTGGCCGTTCCCAAATCAACGGCGACATCGGTATTGAGGTTATTATAGAACCACATTGAATGTACTTATATTTTTGCTAAAGATATGTTTCAGTGCCTTAGTGTCGAAAGTGTCTTTTACCTGTAAATACCATTGCCATCCCTCGTTCGTTCGCTGCATCAATGACCTCCTGATCTCGTATTGAGCCGCCCGGTTGTACTGCAGCAATTGCACCACTGTCCGCCGCTGCAACTAATCCATCTGGAAACGGAAAAAATGCATCCGAAGCGATGACGCATCCTTCAAAATTTAAGCCTGATTTAGTGCCTTTGGACACTGCAATTTCTGAGGCATCAATCCGGCTCATTTGTCCAGCTCCAATTCCTATTGTTTGCTGATCTTTCGCATAGACAATGGCATTACTTTTCACATGTTTGGCGATGCGCCAGGCAAACATAAGATCTAGGAGTTCTTTCTCGGTTGGTATGCGGTCTGTGACCGGTGTGAGCGAATCTTCGTCTGCCCGAGGATCTGTTGACTGATATAGTAATCCACCGAGTGCATTACGGAGTAGATACGTGTTGATAGCTGAGGGTTTGAATAGGATCAATCTACGGTTTTTCTTCTTTTTGAGCGACTCTAGAGCATTTGAATCAAAAGATGGTGCAATGATCAACTCCAGAAAGATACTGTCAATTGCTTCTGCCAATTCAAGAGTACAGGTTCGATTCATCACTACAATCCCACCAAATGGAGATTGTGTATCGGTTGCAAAGGCGCCATTCCAAGCCTGAACAAGCGTATCTGCGCTGGAAACCCCGCAGGGATTCGTATGCTTCAGGATCGCAATGGTCGGGGCTTCATCCGAAAATTCATGGATGAGTGCAAGAGCAGCATCGAGATCAATCAGATTGTTGTACGAGAGCTCTTTTCCGTGAAGCTGAGTAAAGAATTGTTCCTGACTACCGTAGAAAGCCGCTTTCTGATGTGGGTTTTCCCCGTAGCGGAGTACACTTGTACGGGGGAGCTTTAGGTGAATCTGGGTTGGTAGATCATCCTCAACATCATCGTCAAAATAGTTGGTGATGGCCTGGTCATAGGCCGCCGTCATTGAAAAAGCACGATGTGCGAGGCGCCGCCTGAGATCAAGGGGAAGGTGTCCGTCGCTACCCTCGAGGGAAGACAGGATAACCGAATATTCGTGCGGTGAAGACACCACAGTGGTGTAAGCAAAATTCTTTGCTGCGGCTCGAATCATGGCAGGTCCTCCGATGTCAATATTTTCCGCAGCAATCGCGTCATTGACATCTTGGCGCTTCACAGCTTGCTCAAAGGGATAAAGATTCACGACTACCAAGTCAATGGGTCTAATCCCATACATTGCGAGGTCTTTTTGATCCTCTTCTGCATCTCGTCTGGCCAGAATTCCTCCATGGATTACGGGATGAAGTGTTTTCACTCGCCCTCCAAGCATGGGAGGTGCTCCCGTGACATCCGCCACGTCGGTGACGCTGAGTCCGGCCGCTCGCAGGTGAGCAGCTGTACCCCCGGAGGAAACTAATTCAATACCATACTTCTGAAGTCCCTGTGCAAACGGGATCAATCCTTTTTTATCAAAGACCGACAGTAAGGCACGGCGAGGTCGTACATGATTTGGTGCAGGAAGCTTCAGAGGTTCAATCGTCATGGATAGTTGGCGTAATTGAGACGTGTCGGCCTTCTACCTGAACACGCCCTTGTGCGATCAGATGAATAGCTTTTGGGAAAAGCTGATGTTCGATATCTAGGATTCGCGAGGCCAGGGAATCAGGTGTGTCATCTGTCAAAACCGGAACTCTTTCCTGGATCAGAATGGGTCCAGTATCATATTCTTCATCGACAAAGTGAACCGTCGCCCCGCTGAAAGTTTCTTTTGCTTTGATCACTGCTTCATGGACATATCTTCCATAGAGGCCTTTGCCTCCGAAGCGTGGTAACAGAGAAGGGTGAATATTGAGGATCCGTCCCTGGAACAGTTCAATCAATTTAGGCGGAATTTTTGATAGATATCCAGCGAGCGCGATTAAATCAATTTTTTCTTTGTGCAAGAGAGCACGTAGCTTCTCAATATACAGTTCTTCGTTTTCGAAGCTACCAGGGGACAAAACGTGCGCAGGAATTTCCAGTTGTTCAGCTCGTTTGAGTACACCAGCCTGAGCTCGGTTACTGATCAGAAGGGCAACCCTATACTCTCGGGCACGTTCTGCAAGTGCCTGAAAATTCGATCCTCCTCCGGAGGCAAAGACCGCGACACGCAAACCCATTTCAAATTTAAGACAGGTTCAAGAGGAATGACAGAACAATCCGAGAATTCCAAATCATTAGATCCTCTCTTGTTACGGCTTGGACAATTCCAGGAAGGCCACATTCTTTTCGATCTCAACAGCGCATCTTGCAGATAGAGAGCGGACAATTCTTGGGTCACTCACAGCCGGTAAATATCATATGAAGGATCTCATGTCTGAGCAGGAATTTACAACAAAATCAGACACAAGATGTTCACGAATTCTGTCAAGTTTCGTTGAATCTACCAGTATTGTTCATGGATGCTCGAGCGTCACCCACACAGTCATTTGTTAGTACAATAGGATGGCATGAAAGGACGTGATCATTTGGTGACGGGTTCCAAGATCTCAAGGCATGCACGGTGGGGATCTACAGTGAGTGTGGCAGTTACTCCTACGGGGAGTATTTTACGAGGCAGAAAATGCCCATAATTCAACCCTGACGCTATCGGCCATGAATATCTGCTCACACAGTTGAGGATAGCTTCACGCACACTAATGTCGGTTTTGGTTTCCGTTGACTTATTTCCGGTAAAGGCCCCCACGACTAAACCTCCAAGTTCAGCAAGGATTCCTGCATTGTTCAATTGAGTCAGGAGTCCATCAATTCTATAGGGCGGTTCATTGACATCTTCAATGAACAGAATCCTGCCCCTTAAGTCGGGCAGATATCTGGAGCCGATCAAACGTACGATCATAGATAGGTTTCCTCCCAGCAGGGTTCCGGTACATTGGCCGGCGCGGACGGTTTCCAGCCCTTCAAATGGATCAGGGAGCTGTCCTTCAAGTAATCTTCGGACATCTGCTTTCATGCCAGCGTTCAACTCACTCCACTCCAAAACGACGGGTCCTGAAATTGACCGCCACCCGGCATATTTGAAAAGTGAAAGTTGCAGTGCAGTGATGTCGCTGTATCCAATCAGGATCCCCGGCGAGTGCCGTGCTGCGGCATAGTTAATTTGATCTAGAATGCGGAGACATCCATATCCTCCACGAATGGCAATCAGATATCTTGTTCTGTCAAGCATCTGATTAAATTGGGACGCCCGCTCGGAGTCTGTGCCACTCAGGTATTCGCGCCGGGAGAGCTGACTGCTATCCCAGTGATATGGATAGCCATCTGCAAACAATGCATTTAATCCACGATCCAGTTTTTCAGAAACTCTTGGAGCGCTTGCGGGCGCAACAACTCCAAGCGCTTGGTCAGGTTGCCATACTGGGCAATAAGCCATAATTTATAGGAGTAAAAACATGCTTTTTCAGTAAACGAACCATTTGGTAGAATGGTTGGATTCAAATGGCTCAGAGGATTGTAATACGGCCTCCTGAATATTGGCCGGGGCTGGCGTTTGCTGCGTTGATGCAGGCGGCAGATATTGTGGTTTTGGCGGATACATTTCAGTATAGTCGACAATCATTACAGAATCGTATGCGTATTCGAAATCCCGACGGGTGGCAGTGGGTCTCCGTGCCATTGAAAGCAGGGCAGCACGGGCAACCACAGTTCCTCACCAGGATTCGACCCGTGCCAGGTTGGCGAAAACGTCATTGGAAGGCAATCCTGTATAATTATAGCCAATCTCCGTATTTTGATCATTACAAAGATTCAATCAGGTCTCTGTATCTACAGGACTGGAAGTATCTTGGAGAGTTGAATATTGCAACGGCTCGGCTGGTTCATCAGTGGCTGGGTGGATCCTCTCCTCTATTGCCTGCAAATGAGTTGGAAGGTGCTCCCGACAGCATGGAGAAAGTCTTGGAATGCTGGCCGGAAGCTGACTTGTTGGCACCGGCAGGGATCCCCGAACCATTGTCGGCTCATCGGTTGTATTTTTCATCTCCAAACTATCGCCAAACGTTCGCCGGGTTTGTTACAGGGATGACCGTTCTGGACTTGATTTTTAATTATGGACCCGAGAGCAGGGGTTTACTTTGTGCCGGCACACGAATTCAACTCGTTGACATAAAACAAAGCAGCAAATGAATCTTTCTTTTTTAGTGGAAGAGATATTGTGGGGAATCGCAATCGGTCAACTGATCTTAGCGGGAGTGATTCTCCTGTTGGGGGTTCTGGCTCAGACCGTTTCGAGGCGTTTATTGTCTTGGACCATCGGTCGATGGACCAGGGACAGAGATACGATTTTACTGGATGATGTAAATCGACTTTTGGTCAAGCCACTCAGTTTTTTGATCAATGTTGCGCTCTGGAATGTGGTAATTGGCATTTTAAGCCTTCCGCAAGAACCCCTGAATATTCACCTCTGGGCGAGCAGGATTGGAATGGCCGCCATGACAATTGTAATAGGCTACTGTGCAATTCATGTAATAGATGTCTTTGCAGGAGTTGCGGCCCGGGTTACTGAAAAAACGGAAACAAAACTGGATGATCAATTGGTAAATCCGATTAGCAATATCGTCAAAATATTGACGATATTGTTTCTGATTGCAACTGTTCTGGGGCAGTTCGGGTATTCGGCCGCCGGTCTGATTGCAAGTTTGAGTATCGGCGGGTTGGCAGTCGCATTTGCTGCAAAAGATACTCTGGCAAACGTGTTCGGCTCCATCGTGATATTCAGTGAGCGGCCGTTTCAGATTGGCGATGTAGTGGAAATCAATGGGATTACAGGAGCGGTGGAAGAAGTCGGGATTCGTAGCACACGGATTCGGCAGTTTGACAGGACAATTTCCATTATTCCGAATCAGATCTTTACGACGTCAGAGATCTGCAATCTTTCTATGCGCAATTCACGGCGGGTTCGCTTTGAAGTGACCTTGACACATGAGGCAACCGTAGCACAGCTGGATCAATTTATGACTTCAATCAAGGACTCACTTGAAGAGCGAGATGATCTTCGTACGGATGAGAGTATGGTTCGGCTAACTAGATTGGATACCAGTGGTATCAGTGTCTTGGTACAGGCCTTTACCATTTCATCCGATTTTGAAGAATTCATGGTGAGCCAAGAAGAGATTCTGATGACTGCCCGCAAATTGGTGGAAGAGCAGGCGCTTCCCATCATGCCTACGAAGGAAATTCGCCTTTCTGGCCAAACTAAATCCAGTACAACAGACTGACATGTCTGGAGTAATTTGTTGAGAACTCTTCACAGGTTCCTATATTTCGATGATCAATCTGTTACCCCATGAACCCTGATCGGTATTGGAAAATCAATCTGCGCTACCTGAGCATCCTTCTTGGAATCTGGTTTCTGGTTTCATTCGGCGCCAGTGTTCTGTTTGTGGAATTGCTGGATCAGGTTCGTGTATACGGTTTTAAGCTGGGGTTCTGGTTTGCACAGCAAGGGGCGATTTATGTGTTTGTCGGGATAATTTTTGTGTATGTAATTCTGATGAATAGACTGGATCGGCAATCAAATACGGAGGGTGCATGAACGTACAGGCATGGACTTTTGTATTGGTCGGGTTATCCTTTGCTCTGTATATCGGAGTTGCAATCTGGTCCCGTGCAGGATCTACCAAAGAATTTTATGTTGCCGGTGGTCGAGTTCATCCGGTATTGAACGGAATGGCAACCGCGGCAGATTGGATGAGCGCCGCATCGTTTATTTCCATGGCAGGGTTGATAGCCTTTATGGGGCGCGATGGCAGCGTATATCTTCTGGGCTGGACGGGTGGCTACGTGCTCCTTGCACTGCTTTTGGCTCCATATTTGCGCAAGTTTGGAAAATTTACAGTTCCTGATTTTGTTGGGGACAGATACTATTCTCAGACTGCTCGATTCGTCGCAGTACTCTGTGCGATTTTTGTTTCGTTCACGTATGTAGCAGGGCAGATGCGAGGTGTAGGGATTGTGTTCTCCCGATTCTTGGAAATTGACATTGTACCGGGAGTTCTAATTGGAATGGGGATTGTGTTTTTCTATGCAGTACTCGGGGGGATGCGCGGGATCACCTATACACAGGTTGCCCAGTACTGTGTGTTGATCTTTGCATATCTGGTTCCGGCGATTTTCATTTCGCTACTAATGACAGGTAATGTGATACCGCAGATTGGGTTTGGAAGCACGCTGGTGGACGGCTCGGGTACCTATCTTCTGGATAAACTTGATGGTTTGAGTACCGACCTTGGCTTCGCGGCATACACGGATGGGCAAAGGGGTGTTATGGATGTCTTCGCTATTACTGCAGCTCTGATGGTGGGCACTGCCGGGCTGCCACATGTGATCGTCCGGTTTTATACCGTACCCCGCATGCGGGATGCTCGTACGAGCGCAGGATGGGCACTCGTATTTATTGCACTACTGTATACAAGTGCACCCGCGGTTGCGGCATTTGCCAGAACCAACCTCCTGACCACGATTGTGGATCGCCCGTATTCTGAAGTTCCCGGATGGTTTAAGAATTGGGAGCAGACCGGATTGATTGAATTTCATGACAAAAACGGGGATGGAGTAATTCAGTATGTCGGGCCGGCATCGGATCTGGAAAACGAGTTAACCATTGATCGAGATATTATGGTTCTCGCAAATCCGGAAATTGCCAACCTTCCCGGTTGGGTGATTGGATTGGTTGCAGCTGGCGGACTTGCAGCTGCACTCTCTACTGCCGCCGGACTTCTGTTGGTCATCTCTACCGCCGTTGCCCGGGATCTCTTGAAAAAAGGATTTATGCCGGAAATTTCAGAAAAGCGAGAGCTGTTGACTGCAAGGATCACGGCAGGAGTTGCCGTTGTAATTGCGGGTTATTTCGGCATAGACCCGCCGGGGTTTGTTGCACAGGTGGTTGCATTTGCGTTCGGGTTGGCTGCGGCATCCTTCTTTCCTGCGATTATTCTGGGCATCTTTACGAAGTGGATGAACAGGGATGGGGCAGTCAGCGGAATGATCACTGGCATTGTCTTTACTGCATGCTACATTATCTTTTTCAAGTTTGTACGTCCTGATCTTAACAGTTCAGAGTATTGGCTATTTGGCATTTCTCCCGAGGGAATTGGTGCTATAGGCATGATACTCAACTTTATTGTGGCGATCACAGTTTCCAGGTTCACCCCTCCTCCCCCGGCTTCCATACGTGCTCTAGTTGACAGAATTCGGGTCCCGGGCGAGGGTTAGGATTTGTAATTCAATTCTGTAAATCTTAGATTAAAGGGCGATCAATCAATCTGATCCTTGGATTCCCAATATCCATGAGTCCTCTTTCTCTCCTTTGCACTGTATGTATTGAAGTCAACGCACGTTGGCATCACAAGGGTGACAGGGCATATACTCGTTTTAGTGTAATTTCTGCGAATTCAATATTTTTAGGTCATTAACATAATTTACGCCCTTGACCCATGCAGCTTGCAGTGATTGACTATGTAGTGTTTGGTGCGTATTGCCTCCTTATTGTGTCGTTGGGGCTATGGGTTTCCAGGGAAAAGAAAGGGAAGGTTCGAGATGCAGAAGATTATTTTCTGGCCAGCAAATCTCTTCCATGGTGGGCGATTGGTGCTTCACTGATTGCGTCTAACATCTCCGCGGAGCAATTTATCGGAATGTCAGGCTCCGGGTTTCGCCTGGGTTTAGCGATTGCGACGTATGAATGGATGGCTGCAATTACGTTGCTTTTGGTTGCATGGTTGTTCATTCCTATCTACCTGAAGAAGGGCATCTACACGATGCCACAATTTCTTGAGACACGCTACGATGGTCGTGTACGGACTCTTCTGGCCGTCTTTTGGCTGTTGGTGTATGTGTTTGTGAACCTCACATCTGTGGTCTATCTTGGCGCCCTTGCCCTGAAAGGAATCATGGGCATTGCACTTTGGCAAGGCGTCTTGGCTCTCGCGATTTTTGCTACTGTCTACAGTGTTTACGGGGGACTTAAGGCAGTTGCCTGGACCGATGTGGTTCAGGTATGTTTTCTGATTGGAGGAGGGTTATTGACAACGGTTCTTGCACTGAACGCATATAGTGGTGGGGAAGGTGTTCTGGCTGGTTTTTCCAAGTTGCTTAGCGAAGTCCCCGACCGTTTCAATATGATTCTTCAGCAGGGTGAACTGCTGTATACGGATGATGATGGGATTCAGCAGGATGCATGGGAACTGCTTCCGGGAATCGGAGTCCTCGTTGGAGGGATGTGGGTTGCAAATTTGTTTTACTGGGGGTGCAACCAATACATTATTCAACGAACCTTGGCCGCACCCTCGCTTCGGGAGGCCCAACGCGGGGTTGCATTTGCAGGGTTTCTAAAGCTGCTTTTGCCGCTCATTGTCGTCATTCCTGGAATCGTTGCATATGCACTCGCGGCTCCAATCGGGGCCGCAGATGAAGCCTATCCATGGCTATTGAATGAGTATGTAGGGCCGGGATTGAAGGGACTCACATTTGCTGCACTGATTGCAGCGATCGTATCATCTTTGGCTTCCATGATGAATAGCACCAGTACGATCTTTACCATGGATCTGTACCGTAACTATATCCGGCCAAACGCAAGCCAGCGGGACTTGGTACGAACAGGAAGATTGGTTGCGCTCGTTAGTATGACTATTGCCGTGATTTTGGCACCGCAATTAGCCTCGCTGGATCAGGTATTTCAGTACATCCAGGAATATACAGGCTTCGTAAGTCCAGGTGTTCTTGCAATTTTTGTTCTCGGGCTGTTCTGGAAAAAAGCAACCTCGAATGCAGCTTTGATCTCTGCGGTGCTCAGCATTCCCCTGTCGGTCCTGATAAAATGGGCCCTGCCTAGTATGCCATTCATAAACCGGATGGGATGGGTTTTCGTAATCTCCGCAGCTCTAATTGTGGTAGTTTCTCTGGTTGAGGGGAAAGGGAAAGACAGCCCCAAAGCTATCGCACTCAGCCGCAGCATTATCCAGACGGATCCATTGTTTGCGATCTTGTCCTTCGCAATTCTGGCGATCACTGCGAGCTTATATGTGATTTTCTGGTAGATCTGGTTTTGCAGGAATTGCAATTAGTCTGAATATCATCACACTTTAAGCGTGGGAAGCCAGGCTAACCAGTGGTTCTTGAGATCGGGTGAAGGAGATACACAGATCAGAAATACATTCCTGATCGTTTTATTGTTAAAAATTAGGTTTGTCCGTCAAGTTACATCGCCACTCCTACCCACGAGGTCCGGCAGATTGAACTTCCGGAGAGCATTTACTGGCATATTGAGCAAAATTGTCCATGAAGAGAATGGAAAGGCGTGAAGCAGTTTCCTGATAAGCGTTTGGATCAGACCATAACTTTTCCGGAAACAAAAGATGGTCGGGGAGTCCAGGGCATTTGGTTGGAATGGTCAAGCCGAATACAGGTTCACGCACCGTAGGGACATCAAGTAATGCTCCACTATGGATTGAATCAATAATTGCCCGCGTGTAGCGGAGCTTAATTCGCTTACCGGTATCACCGACAATTCCAGTGTTAATTAGCCAGGTGTTGGTCTGATGCCTTTTGATATTAGAGGCCAGTAACTCAGAATACTTGGCGGGATGCCACACCAGAAATGCCGCGCCAAAACATGCAGAAAAAGTTGCAACAGGCTCATGTACGCCGACCTCGGTTCCAGCCACTTTTGCAGTGTAGCCGCTGATGAAATGATACATGGCTTGCTCTGGCGTCAGACGTGCGATCGGTGGAAGAACTCCAAATGCATCAAACGTGAGAAAAATAATATTTGACGGATGCCCTCCCACACATGGGATCTGGGCATTCTGCATGTATTCAATTGGAAAGCAAGCACGAGTATTCTCTGTCAGACTCGTATTTGTGTAATCCACCGTGTGTGTAATCGGGTCAAAAATAACATTTTCAAGGACGGTACCAAAACGGATTGCCCGGAGAATTTCCGGCTCCTGTTCCGCCGATAGGTTAATTACTTTAGCATAACAGCCGCCCTCGATGTTAAAAACTCCGTCTTCCGCCCAGCAGTGTTCATCATCTCCAATCAGCGCCCGTGCAGGGTCTGCAGACAGCGTTGTTTTTCCAGTTCCCGAAAGTCCGAAGAAAAGGGAGATATCTCCATTCTCTCCCTGATTTGCGGAGCAATGCATGGAGAGTACACCTTGGCGGGGCATGAGATAGTGCATGATGGTGAAAATGCCCTTTTTCATTTCTCCCGCATACTCAGTGCCGAGAATAACCATCTCCGCGTTTTCAAAGGATAAGTCGATACTCGTCTTGGATGACATATACGTCGTATGGCGGTTGGCAGGAAACATCCCCGCGTTGTAGACCACAAAATCTGGCTCTCCAAAAGCTTCAAGCTCCTCGTCACTGAGTCGAATCAGCATATTCCTCATGAAGAGTGCATGATAAGCACGTTCACAAATGATACGAACCTTGATGCGGTAGCGGGGATTCCAGCCTGCATAGCCGTCCACAACATAGAGTCGCTCACGTGTATTGAGATAATCGCGTGCACGCTCGCGGTTGATTTCAAATGTGTGCTGATCTATTGGCAGATTCACAGCTCCCCACCAGACATCACTGGCACTGGGAGACATTTTGACAATTCGCTTGTCTCGGGGGCTTCGTCCAGTTTTTTCGCCGCTTGTAATAGCTAGAGCACCACTGTTGGTAATGGCCGCTGTTGGTTCATTGCGCAGGGCATCTTCATAGAGTACGGCAGGTACCACATTCCGCCGGATATCTCTGACTTCGATGCCGAAGGAGGTCAGATCTAACATACGATGATTAGAGAAATATCAAGGTCGGAGATACGAAGGATCCTGATTTCCGTTGCATGGATCAGGGGTGTATCCATAGAATGATCACGAATACAACTGGTCAATCTCCTTTTCGTATTTCGCAAATACATTCTTGCGCCGGACTTTCAAAGTAGGTGTGAGCTCACCTCCATCAATCGTGAATGGATCAAGAGTCAAATGGAATTTTTTGACCTGTTCCCAGGCGGGAAGATTCTGATTCACTTTGTCTATTACGAGCTGAACTTCATTGGCCAAAACCTTTTCATCCGCTTTCTCCCCGAACGCTTTTTCTGCGTAGAGTGCATCCACAACGATGAGAGCTGCACAGAATTTGAGTCCGGGACCAATAATCACTGCATGTTCAATGAGAGCATGCGAGGCAAGTGCGGTTTCAATTGGTGCAGGCGCAATATATTTTCCGGTGGACAGTTTGAAGAGCTGTTTTTTTCGATCAGTGATGTACAAGTGCCCATCTTCATCCAATTTTCCGATATCACCGGTATGCAGCCATCCGTCATCGGTAATGGTTTCTGCAGTTTCTTCGGGCATATTATAATATCCACGCATGACATGCGGTCCCCGAGTCAGAATTTCGCCATCTTCAGCAATCTTGACCTCCACATCACGGATTGGAGTTCCAACGGAACGAGAGCGAAGCTTATTGCCCTCGTAGAGGGAAATTACCGGTGAGGTTTCCGTCAGGCCATAGCCTTGGCCGCAGTAAATCCCCAGACCATTGATGAAGGCCTGTACTTGCGGAGACAGGGCGGCGCCTCCACTGGTAAGTGCCTTAAGCTTCCCGCCAAACAGCATATCCCGTACCGAACTATACACGATTTTATCGGCGATTTTATCCATAATGGATGGTTTGGGATTTTCCAGGTCAAATTGCTCTGCCCGACGAAAAGCCCATCGTCCAATCATCCCTGCAAGTCCTTTTTTGGCTATAGCCTTGGTGATGATACCGGCATGAACCTTTTCAAGCAGCCGAGGCACGGTAGTCATGTGCTCCGGACGCACATGCTGGAGGTCATCCATGAGCTCTTCGGTTGTTTCAATGAAATAGATTGGGCAGCCTGTAGAGAGATAGAAGAGGGACGCAACGCGCTCCAGTGAGTGAGATAAGGGAAGAAAAGACAACACGCGTGCAGGAACCTCGAAAGGGAGTCGTTCTTCCAATGAGAGAGCGTTCGTAGTTAGATTGCCATGTGTGAGCATGACTCCTTTTGGTTGCCCCGTAGTACCGGAGGTATAACATAGAGTGGCGAGATCCTCACTGGTTACGGATGCTTTCGTCTGGTTGATCAGGTCTGGTTCACCGGAAAGCTGTTCCTTTCCACGTTCAATCAACTCTTCCAGAGTGAGCATCTCGGGAGAAAATTTCCCAACAATGCCCATCGTCCACTTTATGCTTGGGCTTGATGCCAGATCTTCAGGGCAATTATGATGTAAATTCTCGGATGATACCACATATCCGCACACAGCTGCATCTCGAACGATATGCATAATTTGGTCGGCAGGCTGCGTAGTATAGATGGGAACACTCACAGCCCCCAGAGCGAGTAGCGCCTGATCAACAATGAGCCATTCTGTAGAGTTTTCCGAATGGAGAGCCACCCGATCTCCTTTGCGTACACCAAGGCTGTAAAAACCTGCTGCACACGCATTCAAATGTGCCCGAAATGTAGACACATCTGTATCAGTCCATGTTCCTTGTCGTTTGGTGGAAGCAGCAATGCCTGAGTTCCGAGTCAAGCCAGCGTCAACCAAGTCGCAGATAGTAGAGATTTTAGACATTAATTTAGGAATCAATAGATATTCAAGTCGTGTATACCCGGATTTGAGGATATTTCAGTGTGAAAGGGAATGTAGATCGTATATTGTACGAAAATCTGAAGACAAAAGAAATAACCCATTTAGTCAGATTCTGATTCATCCATGACTGAATTTACCCATCTAGGAGATAAAGATGGAGTCCATATGGTTGATGTCTCATCAAAATCGGTGACCGAGCGCTCCGCGGTAGCCGAAGGAGTCGTACATTTGGGATCTGCAGCATATGTAGCACTCATGGAACAAAGAATAGCAAAAGGGAACGTACTGACGACTGCGCAACTAGCGGGAATCATGGGGGCTAAAGATACTGCACGGTTGATTCCCATGTGTCACCAGATACCCTTAAATGCAGTGGACATCGCATTTTCATTTAATGCGCATGCGCATACCATAAAGATTCAGGCCACCGTCACTTCATATGCACGTACAGGAGTGGAAATGGAGGCGCTCACAGCTGTGTCTGTCGCCGCGTTGTCCATGTATGATATGTGCAAATCTATTTCGAAAGCAATACGTATCACAGATATACGACTCATAACCAAAGAGGGGGGAAAACACGGCCCGTATTCCGTGAAGGATCTCTCTCAATAACCAATAGGGCAAAAGATGCAGAATTTATTGAATTTGGGCAGCATGTTTATTATCCTGCTGATTCTTTTTGGTGCCATCCTGTTGTTGTACTTCGTTCCGATACGACTCTGGATCACCGCAATCTTCTCGGGTGTACGCCTTAAACTATTTCGCGACTTGGTCGGGATGAGGCTACGCCGGGTACCTCCGGATCGAATTGTTAAGCCGCTTATTACTGCACACAAGGCAGGAATTCCCGCTGAAACGCCCAAACTGGAGGCACATTTCCTGGCGGGTGGGAACGTCCAGCAGGTCATCAACGCGTTGATTTCAGCAGACAAGGCGGATATTGACTTGCCTTTTGAGCGTGCAACGGCAATTGATCTTGCCGGGCGCGATGTGTTTGAAGCGGTCCAGGTTTCTGTGAACCCCAAAGTCATTGAAACTCCCCCCATTTCTGCAATTGCCAAAGACGGGATTCAACTTCGAGCCATCGCTCGTGTGACCGTGCGGGCGAATATTGAACGGCTCGTCGGGGGAGCTGGCGAGGAAACAATCATCGCTCGGGTCGGAGAAGGCATTGTTTCCACGATTGGATCATCCGATTCACATGCTGCGGTATTGGAAAATCCTGACATTATTTCGAAGACAGTATTAGCCAAAGGATTGGACTCAGGGACTGCATTTGAAATTCTCTCGATTGATATTGCCGATGTGGATGTTGGCGAGAATATCGGGGCAAAATTACAGACAGATCAGGCGGAAGCAGACTTGCAGGTTGCGCGTGCCAAAGCTGAGGAGCGCCGTGCAGCGGCAGTCGCACTTGAGCAAGAGATGATCGCTCGTGTTCAGGAGGCGCGTGCCCGTGTTGTGGAAGCCGAAGCCTTGGTTCCCGAAGCGATTGCCGAAGCTTTTCGCAATGGCCAACTGGGCGTGATGGATTACTATAATCTGCGTAATATTGAGGCAGATACGGATATGCGCACAGCTATTGGTGGAGAGACCAAGGGCGAATCTGCATCCTAACCGGATCAGTCGGCAAGCGAGAGCCGGATCAGATCGATCCTGTTTCGCGAGGCTTTGAGGATTTCAATACGGAATCGTTCGAGAATCAGACGGTCGTTCACCGAAGGGATAGAGCCGCTCTGATCCAGGATGTATCCTGCAATGGTCTCGAATTCCCCTTCAGGAATGGACAGGTCAAAGCGCTCGTTGATCTCATCAATTTCTGCTTTTCCGCTAAACAGGTATATGCGGGGAGCAATTTCGCTCATGACTACATCCTCTGTATCAAATTCATCCTGAATATCTCCGAAGAGTTCTTCCAGAAGATCCTCCCGTGTAATGAGTCCGGCGGTTCCGCCATATTCATCGATGACGATGACGATGGATCGGTGGCTGTCTCTGAATTCCCGTAGCAGCTCTTTGGCAGGTTTCGATTCCGGCACAAATCGAGCAGGCCTCATGACATCTTCCAGTGTGGCCGGGCTTTCGAACAAGTTATATGCGAAGGCAATTCCTACAATGGTATCAATATTTTCTCGGTAAACAGGAATTTTCGAGTAACCGCTTTCGATGCAGAGATGACGGAAATCTTCGAGAGAAGTATCTTCGGAGATGGCTACAATCTCGGTTCGAGGAGTCAGGCATTCCCTGGTCCGCTTCGCATGAAGCCCAAAAACGTTTGTAAGTAACTCTGTTTCCTCAGCGTCCAGATCAAGAGATCCGCGCTCTACATTCTCTTCAATGATCTGCTCAAGTGCACGGCGAGAAAAGCGGGTAAATTCATCAGGTGTGCTCCCAATCCGTTTCACTAGTAACTGCGATGTCCAACTGACCAAGAGGATCAAAGGGAGTAGCACTACATAGGTTATTGCAAGAGGAGCTGCAAGTACAAAAACGGCACGGGTTGCGGTCTCTCGCATGAGGGTTTTGGGGAGGATTTCTCCAATCAGGAGAACAATAATCGCGGCGATAATCGTCTGAACAATGACTTGAGGGCTTTCGCCGGAAATAAAACGGGATAGAGGTTCGGACAGAGCAATTGCCATGACAGTAGAGAAGATTACCAAGGCAATATTATTTCCGACCAGAGTGGTTGTCAAAAGTCTGGCCGGCGATGCAAAGAAGAAGGTAACCAAGCGTCCCAGAAGACCAATACGGCGTGCCCGCATTTCAACACGCAGACGATTTGCGGCAACGAATGCGATTTCTGCGCCAGAAAAAAACGCACTCAGAAGGAGGGTAGTAACTATTACAGTGAGGGCCATGCACGAAGCAGGCAATCAGGAACGTGACCGGGAGCGTAGCAGAGGAGAATTCCAGTCGTCCTCACTTTCCTCTACCCCAAATACTGACTCAATCTGAGAAACAGAAGCCTCTGTCTCCTCCACTTCGGAGAGCAGAACATCAAGTTGGTAGGTGATTTCTTCTGGATTATTTAAGGTCAGTGACTGTTCATGGATATATTTGACAACGTCTTCAATCGTGGCTACCTGTGCTTCAATCATTTCCAGCTGCTCCTTACTTTGCTTGAAGCGCTGTAAACGTTGCTCCAGTACTTTTAATCTCCTGACCTTGATTTTACGGATCGGCTCAGAAGCATGCTTTAACTCCGTCTCAACGGCCGCGATCGCCGTGATAAGTTCTTGCTCATGTTTTCGCTGTCCAAACGCAGTATACCGTTCCTGCTGAAACATGAGTTTCAGGCAGGAATTCATAAGATCTTCAATCTTCGTTGTGTGGCTTTCAAGAATCCCCTGTGAGGCATAGCTGAATTTACGATAGTTGGCCTGAACATCCTTCTCCAGATCTCTGAGTCGAACATAACGGCGTTGGTTCACACGGTTGAGTTGCCGATACATTTCGCGCTGTGAGGGTGGTTTTGCCGCAACGGCGGCATGCTTTGCACGGATAATATTCCGAAATCGCCGTTGACGAGGTAGATACCCCAGAATCAATAACTCAAAAGCAACAGTGAGGGTTAAGAGGGATTGAAATAGTGTATTTCCCAACTCCCCAAGTCCGACAAATCCTAACCCAAGAGCAACTCCGATCCCGACTGTAAGAAATGAAAGGTTCCAAGGATGCAGAAATGCTTCACGGGTGTAATTAATATCACCGTCTTTCATAGATCTTTCTCCGAGGCATCGGACTTAAGTTGGCGACCAATGGTTTTTGCGGGAGGGGATGCCGTTGCTTGGGTTGAATTTTCAACAGGAGCGGCACATTTCTCTGTGGGGGCCTTCTGCTCCAACGCAATGTCCATGCGGGCCTCATTTAGTGCGGTTTCAGTATTGAGGCGCGCAGTGAATTCATCCAAAGGATTGGCAGCATCCTCCAAGGCGTCAACCATGCTACCCAGCGCGCGATTGACTGCTTGTCTTTTGCTGGCAGCCTTAAGTGTGTGCTGGATTTGTTTGCGCTCCCGGAACTCTTTGATGTATTTTTCTTTTAGGCGTGCGCGTTCCTTTTCAGGCATCTTTACTGTTCCTTCTTACGTGCGCGCCCCATGGTCTTATCTTCGGTTTCTGTCTCCTCTGAAGAGATACGGGAAGATTCCTCGTTTGATTCAGTAAGCCCCATTTCAAGTTTCATCTGATTGACCAGTTCTGATGCACGCATATCTTCGGCTTCTTCATCCAGTCGGATTGACTGAACATCCACGGAATCGAGTGCTACCTCAATCCGTGCTTCATTTCGAGCGGTTTCTTCATCGAGGCGTTGGATCATCTCATCATGCGTTTGATCAATTCCGCCGACCTCAAATTTTTCAAGTGCGTCTGCTACATTTGACTGCCATTTTGCACGTTCACTTGCGCGCAGTGCTTCCTGAGCGGCGTCAATTTTTCTTTGTCGTTCACGCATAAACGCTTTCTTGACCTGCTGTGCTTTATCATAAGCAGCAGTAGCGTGTGCAAGCTGTTCATTAGTTTTTTCGAGATTTTCCTGGGCGGTCTCAAATCGAACAGCGTGTTGTCGTGCAATATCGTCACGCCCGTTCTGAATGGCTGACTTGATTTTTGACCGCAAGGTCTGTACCTCAGACTGCAGGCGCTTTGATTCTTTCTGGAGAAGGATCACATTGGCTTTTACGGTTGCGATGTTTTCATTCATTTTGGGAACTTGATCATTCAGTTCCCGAATATTCTGTTCAAGAATCAGCCTGGGGTTTTCCAAGGACGAAATAGCGCCCCCAAAAATTGAACGAATTGCGCGTTTAAATCGTGTCCAGAGAGACATGGTAAGATGAGTAAGCTAAACGGAATATACCGGTTCTAGAGAAAAGAAACCAGAGAAGTCAGGGGTTAAGAATTGGATTCCCATCCTTCCACAGTGAGTCGTTCTAATAAAATTTGCGGTTTTTTGGATTTTTTAGAAGAGAACTTGTATGCATTGATGACGCGATTCTCGAACACTTCAATTTGGTCAGTTTTTCGAGTAAACAGGCTAACCAAGGGGAGGCCGGGAATGGCTCTTTCGCCTGGACGTAAGTGAAGAACAATTCCCGCTTCATCATCAATTTTGTCTTCTATAACGATACGGCCGCCCCCCATGGAATTCGTAATTTCACCAATTGCGAGCGCGTCTATCTCGGTGACGTAGCCACTGACATCAAGGGGAACCGTTACGGTGTAAGGTTCTATTGAACGCATGCGAAGTGAAGGATCATGGATCATCGCGGGATTTCCTCCCTGAGTTTCAACGATTTTGGCCAGGCGATCGAGTCCACGGCCGGAGTTAATCGCATTTTGAGCCATTTCTTGGCCTTCCTCCGGTGAATCAGCCAAGCCTCCAAGAGCAATCATCTCACCGCTTAATTTGAGCGATAGATCCATTATATCATTGGGACCTTCGCCACGGAGGCATTCAATGGCTTCTTCAACTTCAAGCCAGTTTCCGATTGCCCGTCCCAAAGGTGCATTCATATCGGTAAGCCATGCAATCGTAGGCATATCAAAGTGTTCGCCAACTTCTACGAGGGCTTCAGCAAGTTGGCGAGCATTTTCCCGGGTTTTCATAAAAGCACCACAGCCGGATTTCACATCAAGCACAAGGCCGTCCAGTCCCTCAGCCAGTTTTTTGCTCAGGATGGAAGCAGTGATGAAAGGGATAAAATCAACGTTTGCTGTAACATCCCTCAGAGAATATATCTGTTGATCTGCCGGTGCAATCTCTTTTGATGCTCCAATCATCGCAACTCCAAAGTCGCAAATTTGCCGGGTCACATCGGCGATGTTCAGGTTCGTGCGGACACCCGGAATAGATTCCAGTTTATCAAGCGTACCTCCTGTGTGTCCCAGGCTACGTCCGGAAACCATGGGAACACAGACCCCACACGAAGCAACAAGAGGAGCGAGAATCAATGAAACCTTATCCCCGACACCGCCCGTCGAATGTTTGTCTACAATAGGTCCAGGTGCTCCGGGGAAACGCAGAATGCTTCCCGAATTGAGCATATAACGGGTCAGACTGATCGTCTCGTTCAGATTCATTCCGCGTAACTGTGCAGCCATTAGAAACGCGGACATCTGATAATCGGGTATACGTTGCACCGTATAACCTTCGATTAGGTACTGGATTTCACTGCGTGACAATTCCCCTCCATCACGCTTTTTTTTAATTATGTGGATTGCATCCATTTCTGTGCAATGTTCGCAATGAGGGGTCGGCTATAGTTTCGTCCAGATTTTGAGGGGATATCGGACACGCGAAGAATACAGTGAATGATTGATTCACTTTGTCTTTCCATACCTGCGACGGAATTTTTCAACACGACCGGCAGTATCCACATACTGACGACGTCCTGTATAGAACGGGTGATTCGTGCTGTCAACATCTGAAACATACTCGTCAGATGGCATGGTCGAGCGTGTTTCAAACTCTGTCCCGTCTGCAAGGCGAACCTTGAGTGGACTATAATTTGGATGAATTCCTTTTTTCATAACACATCAGGTATACAACGATATTGGAAGTTCAATTGAGTTGTTCTGTTTGAGTTCCATTTTTGAGCAGCCTTTCAGTGCGAGCGATTGTATCTCGAAGCATTGCAGCTCTCTCAAACTCCATCTTCTCGGCAGCTTCAAGCATTTCGGAATTCATCTTTTTGATTAAATCGATTTTTTCTTCGTCGGTGAGCAGCTTGATCAGGGGATCTTCAAAATCTTTTGATTCGTCTGGAATTTCTGTCAGTTGCTTGGATGAGGGCTCGCCGCCAGGCTCTCGTTGTTCTGCAACTACGGTTCCGCGAAGTATATCAGTTCGATCCTTGCGTACGGTCTCAGGGGTAATCCCATGTTCTTCATTGTATGCAATCTGTTTTGTACGGCGGCGTTGGGTTTCATCCAGCATCCGTTGCATACTCCCGGTAATTTTGTCTGCGTACAGAATGATTTTGCTGTTAATATTTCGAGCGGCGCGCCCGGCTGTCTGAATCAATGCGCGATCACTTCGGAGGAACCCTTCTTTGTCTGCATCAATGATTGCAACAAGAGACACCTCCGGTAAATCAAGTCCTTCGCGGAGCAGGTTGACGCCAACGAGCACGTCGAACGTGCCAAGCCTGAGATCACGTAGTAATTCAACTCTGGTTAAAGCATCAATGTCAGAATGCAGGTACCTGACCCGAATTCCAAATGATTCCAGATAGTTTGTCAAATCTTCCGACATACGTTTTGTAAGCGTTGTAACCAGGGTCCGCTCATTGCGGGAGTTCACTTCGCGGACCTCTTCTAGCAGGTCATCAATCTGGTTTTTGCTTGGTCGTATCACCACAGGTGGATCGGGGATACCGGTGGGGCGAATGACTTGCTCAACCAATTCGCCTTCGGATTTCATCAATTCATAGTCACTTGGGGTAGCGCTCAGGTAGATTGTATGTCGCTGCCTTATTTCGTACTCATCAAAAGTCATTGGTCGATTGTCAAGAGCAGATGGTAGCCGGAAGCCATGTTCAACCAGGGTGAGCTTGCGGGCCCGGTCCCCGTTATACATGGCACGTACCTGCGGAATGGTTGCATGACTTTCATCGACGATCAGAAGAAAATCATCCGGAAAGTAATCCATGAGGCAGTATGGGCGCTGCCCCTCTTCAAGTCCGCTCATGTGGCGGCTGTAATTTTCAATTCCGGAACAATATCCAAGTTCACGGATCATTTCGAGATCAAAGAGGGTGCGCTGTTCCAGTCGCTGAGCTTCCAGCAGTTTTTTATTCTGTCGGAGCACGGCTAAGCGCCATTGAAGTTCTTCTTCAATGGCTGCAATGGCGCGATCAATCTGCTTTTGTGGTGTTACGAAAATACGAGCAGGATAAATGGTGAAGGTTCCATGTTCATGGTAAACCGTTGCTCCTGTGAGGGGATCAATTACTGTGATCTCCTCAATCTCGTTTCCCCAGAAAAGGATACGGAAAGCGATGTCGTCCGAAGATGTGGGGAAAATGTCAACCGTGTCGCCGCGTACGCGGAAGGTTCCGGGTTGCAACTCGGTATCGTTGCGTTGATAGAAGATGTCAATCAGTTTCAGCAACAGATCATTTCGGTCGATTTTCTGACCGCATGAAAGCTGGACAATTTGGGAGAGATATTCCTGCGGGGATCCCAGGCCGTAGATACAGGAAACGCTTGCGACAACAATCACATCTGAACGCCCCGAGACCAGAGCGCTGGTTGCTCGGAGCCGAAGCCGATCAATGCGGTCATTGATGGAGAGATCCTTTTCGATGTAGGTATCGCTTTGAACGATGTAAGCTTCGGGCTGGTAATAATCGTAGTAAGAAATAAAAAACTCAACTGCATTGTTAGGGAAAAACTGACGAAATTCCGCGTAAAGCTGAGCGGCAAGCGTTTTATTGTGGCTCATGACAAGCGTTGGCTTGCCAAGATTCTGGATGACATTGCTGATGGTGAATGTTTTACCAGATCCTGTCACACCGAGCAATGTCTGATGAGCTTTCCCCTGTTGAACTCCTTCGGTCAGGGATTTAATCGCATCTGGCTGATCTCCAAATGGTTTGAATGGAGCACAGAGTTCAAATTTGTGCTCCTCAGGTTTGTGCTGTAGAGGCGAGTCAGACATTCGGGAAGTAAACTGAAATTGGAGCGAATTGTTGTGGTCAACGAACACGAAAATTCGAGGCGTAATCTTTCATCAAAGAGTGTCTATCCCGAACGGTTGATGGATCTCGTGATTCCTCATTTGTAGAGATTATCGACCTCTCAGTCATTTTTATATCACTACGAGATGGCAAACTTGGGTTGTCAGAGATCATCCCCCAACTCGTCTGGTGTCTTTGGATACTGTTGAAATATTGATGAAGCCATGCAAATACTCAATCACTTAACGATCCTAATCTCAGAGCTGTTTATCAACCTGCTGGACAGGATACGGCATGAATATTGCAGGGCCTATCACCAGATCAGTGAAGTATTACCTAGACAGAGAGAATTCTCGAACATTCAAATCCAATCCAAAGATCTAGCCCGCTTAAAAATGGAAGCCTCAGTTTTTCCAGAGACCCATTCTCAAAGCTCTGTACGAAAGGCAGCCATTGAGACTAGGGTCTGCGTTGCCTTCTGTAGTCAATACACACGAAAACGATTAAAATGGGTATGGGTACAGAGCCTGCAAACATATTTGGAAATCACCTCCACATGTGTGATACTAAAGCAAGTGAGAACTGTCGGAGCTTCTTCAATGATGCATAGAGGAATATGATTTTCCACTTCGAGATCCGTATGGTTCTTTTATGGAGGACGCATGAATTATAATCAGTTGTTGTTTGCTGGAACGTATTCATGGTTTGGTATTACCAATTCCAACGGGAGAGCGTTGATCTTTAATCGAGGCTTGGGGCAGAATGGTGCGGAGCAGTGTCAGTCATGAAAAAAGATGTTTTTCGGATCACTGAAGCGGTCAATCAGTTGGACTCGATTTGCGGGACGCTCGTGATCATCACTGGGGAAAATAATGTCGGAGTAAGGATGATGATTGAATGGGATCGGGGCTGATGATCGCGAAATTGAGAACATCCTGACAGGATGACATTTTCATGTAAACGAGTGGGTTAATAATTATTTTTTTACAAGGCTTTTAGCATGTTACGATTTCTGGTATGCGGGCTGTGTGCCTTTGTATTTTTTGTTGCATCTTTGGATGCGCAGCCATTCACATTTTCGTCAATCAGGCCCATTTCGTTAAATGAAATTGAGCATGGTCAGATTCTGTATGCCGATCTGGATCGAGATGGCATATTCGATTTGTTTGGAACAGGAAACTCCGAGAACCTAGCTCCATTTGTACCGAGAACCTATATCGCATTAAGCCAGGAGCCCTACTTCTTTTCTGATGGAAGTGAGGGGCTGAGATTCTCCGAGCGGGCTCTGGGCCAGGGACTCTGGCAGAGTTCTATGGCAATGACTGATTTTAACAGAGATGGCCTTATTGATATTGTTGTTTCCGGTAGAATTCATAATGGATCAAATTTTGATACGAGGCCACTTCAGGGAGTAACATATCTGTATCAAGGTGGTTCTTCAACTTCCTTCAGGGCCGTCTCTTCAAATCTCTTGGGCGTTTATGGGGGACGGGTCAGTGCTGCTGATATAGATGGGGATGGAGATGAGGATTTACTGATTATGGGTTTGCGTAACCCCGAAGAAATTGTTGCCTCGTTTTATTACAATGTTGGAGGTACGTTTGAACCAGTGATTTTTCCATTTGAACCACTCGCAATGGGAGACGTCGAGTGGGCCGACATTGATAACGACGGTGATCTTGATTTGGCTATCTCAGGAGTATCCAGTACGGGGGCGTTCAGGACGAAGCTATATCGTAACAATGGACGGGGAGATTTCTCGGAGTACGCCTCTAGCCTTCCGGGGCTTGCCTTCTCCGCAATGGATTGGGGAGACTACGACAACGATGGCGATTTGGATTTAGCACTAAGTGGTGGACAATTTCATGGTACGAAGTACTTTGAGCCTGTCGTTCAGATTTGGCGCAATGATAGTGGGCGCCTCGTAGATTCCGGTATTCAATTGGCTTCTGTGATGCATGGTGATTTGGCATGGGGGGATTATGACAGCGATGGAGGCCTGGATTTAGTCGTAGTTGGTAGAACAGGGCTACGGAATGAACGATCAGGCTTGATTTATCGGAACGAGGAGGGAAATCTGATTCCTCGAATTTCTATATCTGGAGCGGCCGCTTCCAATGCTATATGGGGGGATTACGATGGAGATAATGATCTGGATATGATGATTGCAGGGAGTAATGTGAGTGCCAATCCATTGATGCGGATTTATCGAAATAATGCACCAATTGTGAATTCGGCTCCTGATGCTCCTACGAACCTTGAAGCGAAAGAAAGTGGTGGTGTCATTACACTTACCTGGCAAGAGGCAGGAGATCAGGAGACAGCTTCGGCCTCGTTGAGTTATAATCTTCGGATTGGAACAGTGTCGGGGAAGGATGACGTGATGTCTTCATACAGTGATCCAGTTACGGGACACCGATTTCGCTCCGGGAGGGGGAATGCAGGACTACAGTCATCCTGGAAATTATATAAGCTGCCAGCAGGAGACTACTACTGGAGCGTGCAGGCAATCGACCAAAGTTCCATAGCCTCAGAGTGGTCTGTAGAGGGGCAATTTAGCACTTCGGGCGGTGGAAAATTGACCAGTGTAGAAGAATTTCCGTTACACGCTACCACACTTGATGCAGGATATCCGAATCCTTTTCGTGAGGCGGTCACACTTCCGTTTACGCTGGAGGACCGGGCACTTGTTGAAATCTCCATTTACAACGTACTTGGAGGCCTTGTAAAGCAGTTGATTCACGCACCTCTTACACAGGGCAATCATCAGGTCCAGTGGGCAGGAACAGATGAGACGGGAGCTCCCGTGGCTCCAGGACTCTACCTGGCACGGATGAATGCAGGAAGTACACCCCATGTACAACGTATCACCTTGATCCGTTAAAACTTCTGATTATACATGATTAGACAGGTGGTTATGCTGACTCTCTTTGGAGTTTTTGGCGCGTTCATAGCAGATGCGCAACAAGCCAGCAGATATGAAGAACTTCCCTTAACGGATCCTGTGCCGTTGCGTTACGGGGATTCAGCTTTGGGTGATTTTGACCGGGACGGCGATCAGGACCTGATTATGATTGGGTATGCGGAGGAGGATCCCACCCCCATTCTTGGACGAGACGCCGGCCCAATCGCTGGATATTACAGGAATGACGGAATCACGCAGATTGAAATCGTTAACTCGTTGGGTGAATCTGAATTAGTAGATGCACTTGCCTTCACTGAATCGAGGAGAGGGCAATCTTTAATTGGTCTTTGGCAAGGTGCAGTGGCGGCGACTGATTTTAATCAGGATGGTAGAATGGATATAGGAACACTTGGTCTTGATGCAAGAGGTGATGCAAAGTTCTATGTGTATCGTCATGGGACAGGAGCTTCTATGTTTTCTCTCGCCTATTCACTTGATGGACTCTATGCCGGTGATTTGGGCTGGGGAGATTTGGACAACGATGGAGATGTTGATCTTGTCGCGTGTGGGCGTAACGAGCGGGGAGAGCCCACAACTGTGCATTATGAAAATGTTGGCGCAGCGGGCAATCGTTTCCGAGTTTCAACGAATAACCTGATGGGTGTAGCGGAGTGTGACCTTGATATCGGAGACTATGATACAGATGGAGATCTGGATTTGGTGATTTCCGGGGTGACGGCCAAGGATGGGTTTATCACGTTGATTTATGATAATGTTGGAGGGGGGCGATTGACAAAGACCTCTCACAAGTTCAGATCATATGGCTGGCCATCCGTATCATGGGGCGATTTTGATGCTGATGGAGATTTAGACCTGGCATATACAGGGGCGAGAATTACGCCATCTTTACTTGAGGGGAGTGCTATCATCTATCGCAACGACTCAGGGATGTTGATTGAAGAAGATCTACTGGTAGGCGCCTTCACCAATGATCCAACGCCAGGTCGTTACAGCGGCAGCATCGAATGGGCAGATCAAAATAATTCAGGGTACCCAGATTTTGTCATTACAGGACTGGAATCTCCGATTTCCTCAGAGAGTACTCAGATTTACGTGAGTGATGCCGGATCTCAATTCATGAAATCTTCTGTAGAAAGCTTTGATGGAGGTGGACATGGCATTGCGACATGGTTTGACCATGACTTTGACTTGAGTTTGGACTTGTTTGTCATGGGAGATGCTCCCAGAGAAGGTGGGCTGGAAATATTTGTCATGCAGGGCACGCTTGTTTTTGGCCTGACGCCACCGAGTGCACCAGCAAATCTGACTGCGAATACAAGTGCTACTTCGGTGACTCTTTCATGGGGGGCTGCAAAGGATGCACATACACCGGATGCCGGATTAACCTATAATTTACGAGTGGGTAAGAGTCCTCAGGGGGTAGATGTGATTTCCCCTCTGGCAGATCCTTCTACAGGGCGTCGATTCATCTCTGATCGGGGCAACGTAGATCATAACAGGTCATGGACGCTGAATGGCCTGTCGCCGGGCACCTATTACTGGAGCGTTCAGGCATTAGATCAGGCTTTTTCTTCATCTAAATTTTCAGAGGAAGGCGTTTTTGAAATTACTAGAAATTAAGCAATCAGTCATTGGTGTCTCGCCACGGACTCAATTCATAGGAGCTGATTGTTCGGGAATCTGCCTTCCTTGGTTAGCGGTCCGAGAATTCGCAAAATTCAATCCATAAAGCCAACATATTCGTCTGGTTTTTAAAGGGTTTGCAGTGAGTATTTTTGGTTGAATGGATCATTTTAGATGTAGTTTTTGTAGTCAATGGGTTAGGTCAACTCCAAACCATTCAAGTCTCAGAACCTTGAGCGATCTTAATCGTTAGGTTTTCGAAGTGAGTATTGTTGTGAATCCTAGTGGGATCTTTTCCCAATCTTCACGACCGGAAAAACTGGGAAAACATTTAAGTAGTCGAACAAGAAATTTCTCAGTCTACTAATTTTTCAAAATACACTTTATTTGGAGGTACATCAAGTTGTCATACGGAGCTATTATAGGGGACATTGTGGGGTCAGTTTACGAGTGGGATCCCATCAAGACAAAAGAGTTTGAATTGTTCAAACCAAACTGCTTTTATACCGATGATACGGTATGTACGGCAGCGGTCGCGGATATACTCATGAGTAATCCGCCTTCAGTATCCGAGATGTTGCGTCAATGGTGTCGGAATCACTTGGAGCCGAACAAAGGCTATGGCGGTAACTTTTTGACTTGGGTTATCACTGACGACGCAGGAGCTTATGATAGCTACGGGAACGGATCGGCAATGAGGGTATCACCTGCGGCTTTCCTTAATCGAAATCAGCCGATAGAAAAAGCACTCGAGGCTGCCGACCGGGTAACCTTAGTCACCCATAACCACCCAGAAGGAATCAAGGGAGCACGGGCGACCACGCTTGCAATCTGGCTTGCTTTTCAGGAGTACGAACCGGATCAAATACGTAGCATTGTCACAAGCACATACGAATACGATCTCTCCAGAACCGTTGAAGAGATTCGCCCTGATTATGAATTTGATGTAACTTGTCAGGGAAGTGTTCCCGAGTCCATCATCTGCGCGCTTGAGTCAACAAGTTATGAAGATGCTATTCGGAACGCGGTTTCGCTTGGAGGAGATGCAGATACACAAGCCGCAATCGCCGGATCCATCGCAGAAGCCATGCACGGTGTCCCGAAAGATCTTGTGGAAAAGGCAAAGGAATATCTTTCCCCGGATATTATTGCAGTGATGGACAGATTATACAGGAGGATGCATGGATGAAAAATATATTTCCACTCCCTGAAACGGCATAAAAGAAGTTGCAGGGGCGAGTAATGATGCATGCCCCCGAAGATCATTCTTCGCTTTCTCACTCGGTGTTACTGTGCCCAAATCTGTTTCAAAGCTCTCCGAATTGGAGATGCGATTTCCATTCGATCTGTCTCCGTGGGGAAAATAGTTCCACGTTGAGATTGGATTTTTCGAACATTTCTGCTTACCTGTCGTGAAGCAATTTTCATTCACTCAAACCCACACTGTAGAATGAATTTGCACCGGAGTCACTTATTTTCAACAGGAGATTTGAAGTTATAGTCGACCTCTTCCGGCTCAGCAATCCAATCTGCAACAAACACATTTGTGTCCCGGCTGGGTGTTCGGGTAATATTTCGATTGGAGGCAAAGAGTAATCTATTTCCATCAAAGGAGAACATCGGGAACGCATCAAATGTATTTGAGTGTGTCACTTTTGTAGTCACACCGGTAGAAATTTCCACCATATAAATCGAAAACGTGGGGCGTCCTCTACCAATACTCTCGTAATTAGAGGAATAGATCACATGTTCCCCATCAGGGTGAAAAAATGGCGCCCAGTTTGCACCTGGTGAATCCGTGACCTGTTGCATATTACCCCCATCGATGTCAGCGACAAAAACATTCAGATCTCCGGGTTCTATCAAGCCCTGACTCAATAGCGCCTGATAGTTTTGTGCATTTTCACCCTCCGGGCGGCTTGCGCGCCATACGATTCTCTTGGAATCTCTGGAAAAGAATGCTCCACCATCATACCCAAGTGTAGAAGTCAGCTGTATGGTTTCTCCGGTAGCGATTTCGTAACGCCATAAATCCAGATCTCCAGAGCGCGTAGATGTGAAAACAATAAAACGGCCGTCCGGAGATACAGTAGCCTCCGCATCGTAACCCGGACCACCGATGAGGAGCTCCGGGTTGCTGTAGTCAGATTCCGCTACATAAATATCGAAGGAATCATAGATTGCCCAAACATAACGTTCCCTTGATTCTGGTGGTGGGGGACATTCCGGAGAGGAAGCATGTGTAGATGCATAAAGAAGCCTCCCATCAGGCAAAAAATAGCCACAGGTTGTGCGGCCCTTTCCAGTTGATACAAGTGTATACTTACCTGGGATATCAGGATCCATCACATACTGTTGATCACATCCCTGATTGTTGATCTCCGCCCAATCACTCTGAAATATGATCTGTTGATCATCAAACGACCAGTAAGCCTCGGCATTGTTTCCTCCAAAAGTCAGCTGGCGAATGTTACGCAAGTGAACCTCACCCGCAAAACGGAGGGAATCGGTGGTAGGGTCGTAGTCAGTTCCGGTTTGATTCAAACCATCTGTTGTACCCGTAACAACCTGAAGCAATAATAGTATTTGTAACACGGTCAAAAACTGTTTTGAAATTAGATAACCAAAGCGCAGTGCATGAATTTAGGCATTAACACACGGCATCTTACGCAACGCGGTTCCAGAGGATATATTGAACTGCTTCCTGTGTGAGCGAATAAGCTGTAACTGTATATGTTGCTGCCAAGGGGCAATCAAGCGGCAAATCAATCATCTCCAAGGTTCTGAGAAATTAATTGCATGAGCCGTTTTTCCGCAAATCCTGAGAATCGCAATAGAGAAAATCACTTCTGAAAAATCAGAACGATTATTTCTCAAAAAGGTGTGAATTTTTTGGATGAACGGGGGTTAGTGCCGTGCTACTTCATATGTCCCTGGTGGATCCTTCCATATATCTTCCGGTGCTACATCTCCTAAGGGCAAATATCCGAGTTCTAGGGCATGAGATTCGGATAAGATCCATTCTGCAGAAAACCTTCCAACTGAACCCAAGAGGCCAAACCCGTTAGTTACGTTGGAGAGGGTTCCTGGTTGGGCCAAAATTTCCCGATCAAATTCTCCTCCTGGCGGGACAAAATTATCATCAAGAATTGTGATTCGAAGTGCGATTCCAGCAAGATGATAGAAAGTATTCAGATCTAACTTGCTTGAAAGAGAATCACGGTCCTGGATTAAATCTTTATCCATTTCCCAGACATCCGCTGTGCCTTCAAGAGCACGGCTCAGAGGTGCATAACTCAATTTGTAATCTTTGAACGTAAAGTCAGCCAGGGAAAGAAATCTGTACCACTGTTCAATTTCGAATGGAGCGCTACTTACTCCATGCCACAGAATTCGTTGTCGGGCGAGCAGTCTCGTAGTTAAAACAAATTCAAAAGTAGGATCCAGAATCTCAATTCTTGGTTTATCGGGAACCACCGTTTCAGCATGTGTGGTCAGGTCGCCCCCGGTCGGAAGAATTTCGATTCGATACGTATTAGATGGGCGAATGCGGAGCGGGGCAAAAAATATATGCCCAATTCGTCCATCTGCAAAGGTGTGTACTGAATCCCGCCACTCCAGGGTTTGTTGAGTTGATAATTCAATAGATCGCACATTCACCTCCAATTCTTGACCTTCCTCCGTCAAGGTTTCCCGAATAGGGATTACACGCACGAATTGTGAGTCTCGTGCCATATCAAGGGTGCCAAAAAGTGTGTATTGGCGAGAGCTTTCAATAATTGGCGATACAGAATCCTCACAGGCCGTCAGCACTCCCAAAAGTAGAATAGGGAAGATGAATTTCCACATTAGAATTGGAGCTTTAGTCCCACAGCGGGGATTAATGGAAGTTGATCAAGTCTTTCCAGCGTGAATAGATCAATATAAAAGAGGTTTGTCCGGTCGTAGGCGTTGGTCGCACTGGCCAAGATTGAAACAGCAGTATTTTTTGAAATTTCGAACGTGTGCTCCAGGGAAATATCCAATCGGTGATAGGAGGGAAGTCGCCCACCATAGGGATAGGTGTAGAGAACACGTGTATCTCCATGTTCTTCAAAAAGGTCGGTAGGACCACTGAGCAAAATGAATTCATCAAACCCAAGAGCTTGGCTGAATGGGAGACCAGAACCGAATTGCCAACGAACACTCAACGTGAAATTCTTCCACTCCACACTACCCACTGTATTCAGTTGATGTTGTCGGTCATGAGGTGGAGAGAATTCATATTCACTGTCGCCAAACCAATACTCAATCTCGGTCTGTTGAGCTTGATAGCGCACCTTGGCATATCCGTAGTTCACAAATCCGTAAAACGGACCCTTGGAGATTTCAATGCGACTATCAAGTCCGATCACATTTCCATCCGCCGACTGTAAGCGTGTTGTAAATCGTGGGAAAGAGCTCCATTCGGCTATGGAAAGATTGCTCATGTTTTTGTAAAACCCTTCAACTGCCATTTGAAGCCAGGAAAATGGCCGAATCTGATATCCAGCGAGTCCATGGATTGCCCTTGGGACTTTCCCGAATGGAGCGGTTGTCCACGCTGTAAACACATCGCCAGCATCTCGCCGATCCGTGAGGCCAACGATCTCCTGATGATAAATTCCACCAGCTAAACTTACGCGATGAATGTCAATATCATAGGTGAGGCGGACGCGGGGCTCTATGAAAGTTCTACCCTTGCTCGGAAAGGAAGAAAAGCGAACGCCGGGTTGAAAACTGAGGCCTTCAACCCCTTTCAGGTCAAAAAGCAGATATCCGCCTGCCTCGCTGATAAATTCTGCGTCCTGTGTGACATTCTGAAAAACTCCACCAAGTTCGCTGTTCAGCTCGCTGAACCGGGCGTGAAGTCCCCATGAAATATCAACACGTGGGTTAAAGTGAGTTACATTCGCAGACACATTGATTTCACTGGAATTTGAGCTTCGCGAAGGATCTGCAGGTGTGCCAAATGTATTTTCGACAGAAGAATATGACAGAAGTAATTCGGCCTGAACAGGGATTCGTGTAGGTAACAGAATGTATCTCGCTCCAATGGCTTGACTCGTCCAATTCACTTCATTAAGCGTGGAATCGGCATCAGAACCTTCAAGAATGCCGATGATTCCGCTGTCATGGGATCGCAGTCCACTGATGGACGCTTGGCTGTTCTGAGACAAATCAGCATGGAGTTTCACGAACTGATCGTTAAAGTCATAGGGCAATGGGCGATCAAGAATTCTTTCAGCTCCTTGCTCAATCACCGAAAACCTCCCGGAGATGAGCCCCGAGACCTTATCGGAAACAAGAGGTCCTTCCAAGAGCGCCGTGCTGATGAATGGTGCAGCGGACACTTCTCCAGCTATGCGCCGCTTGTTTCCATTTCGTGTTGAAATGTCAATCACAGATGAGAGGCGCCCACCATACCTGGGCCCAAACCCTCCCGCATAGACATCCGTGACGTTCAGGATACTGGATGGGAATGCAGAATAAAATCCAATCAGGTGAAACGGTTGAAATATTGTCATGCCGTCCAGAATCACCTGATTTTGTGTCGGTTCTCCTCCGCGAATAAATAGTTGTCCCCCTTGATCGCCACTGGAAACAACACCCGGCAATGTTGAAAGGTAATTCGCGAGGTCACCAGAAACATCTGGGGCAGGAATCAGGGTAATATCGCGCGGAGTGATGGACTGAAGTCCACCGGTTAAGCCGGCTGCCCCGGCGCCCTCCCGTTCAGATTCGACAACCATTTCACCCAAGAGGTCATCCGCCGGTTGCAACTCAATATTATAGGTGATAATATCGTCAGGTACAACATCGAGTGTATCTCGGTGAGGTGAAAAACCAATAAACGAGGCAGCGAGATAATAACGTCCGGGTACGATTCCACTCAGAGCAAAAAACCCGTCTCGATCAGTTGATGAGCCAATGAACGCATCCCCGTCATTTGTCAGAATCACGTTGACTCCCTGCAAAGGTTGCCCGTCTGAAGCATCTCGAACAAAGCCCCGTAGAACCGCATTCTGTGCATTGACCTGGTGAACAGTAAAAAAAATGCTCAACAGAAACAGGCGCAATAGAATATGCATATCAGGTGTTTTTGAAAATCAAGGTGTGTTGGAGGCTTTAAGAGCGCAGTAGCAGTAGAACCCGGTAGAGATCGATCCGTTTGCACATGTTATAGCAATATTTGTTCTTGATCGTGGGTATCATCACTCAGACATGTTTCACACTGCAATAATCGTTCCTTTCTGGGCTTAATTCCCACATCACGGTCTGTATAGATTCTTGCCGTTCCCCGTTTAAGAATCTCGGAGTACATGAACCAAAATATAACCTATATAATCCACAGGGATTTGTAACCCCACACCGCATCAATTGATCACGGTAGATCTTGGCGAGTCAAGTGTACGATAAACTTCCAGGCAAATCAGTATTTACTCTGTAAGTTCCCGAAAACGCCAACAAGAGAAGCGTGTTTCTCCGTAGCTGACTGGATTGGAGTAAATCAATCAACAACAGTGGATCGCTGCACAATCAAGCAGGTTTCGGATGTATCTTACCGGATATAGGGTTTATTGGCCGACGTAGGTGAGCCACTTGAATGGATCATTTCCCTCCTCAACAATATCAAGAAACATCTCCTGCAATTTTTTTGTGACAGGCCCACGTTTTCCATCCCCGACAACGTATTTGTCAACCGATCGGATAGGGGTGATCTCGGCAGCAGTACCTGTAAAGAACAGTTCGTCTGCGAGATAGAGTGCTTCACGTGGCACACTTCCTTCCTGTACAGGGATATCAGCAATTTCGGCCAGTTTAATTACAGACGAGCGAGTAATTCCCGGTAGAATAGAGAAGCTCGTGGGAGCAGTATAAAGTGTGCCATCACGAACGATGAACAGATTCTCTCCGCTTCCTTCGGCAAGATAGCCGCTGGTGGTCAGCATGATTCCCTCAATGTATCCATTGAGAAGCGCCTCCATCTTGACCAGGCTGGCATTCAGGTAGTTGCCTCCGGCTTTTGCGAGTGCTGGCAGAGTATTCGGAGCAAATCGGTTCCAGGAGGATACTTGTACATCAACTCCCTGTTCAAATGAATCTTCTCCCAGATATGGCCCCCAAGGGAAAGCAGCAATGGCAGTTTCGACGGGGTTATCCAGTGGGTTCACTCCCATAGGTCCCTCTCCTCGAAATAATATGGGTCGAATGTAGCTGGCCTTGAGTTTACTCCGGGAGATGATTTCAATTGACGCTTGTTCGATGATCTCTTGGTCGTAGGGGGATTGCATACGGTAAATTTTCGCAGAGTCCAACAAGCGCCGTATGTGTTCACCAAGACGATAGATCGCAACGCCTTTCTTTGTGTCATATGCACGAATGCCCTCAAAGACACTGCTACCGTAATGGATCGCATGTGAGAGGACATGAACCTTGGCGTCCTCGTGAGGGACGAATTTGCCGTTAAACCAGATATCGTATTTCATAATTGGCAGGATTTGAAAGCGCACTTACGTGTAAAAATATATACAGTTGCATCTATCATTGGCGATGATTCAACTTTTTACGGAGGTGGCGTGTAATCAATGCAAAACGGAAGATGGTTCCAAGAATTTTGACGGATGCTTTGACGGTTCCTGTGGCGGTTCCTGTGATTTTGGAAACTCCCACGCGTTTTCTGTAGGAGGCCGGGATTTCTGTAATCCGTAAACCTCCCAAGTGTGCCTTGATTTGCATTTCGATGGTCCAGCCGAAGGTTGCATCACGCATGTCGAGTTTCATTAGCGATGTATATCTGATAGCACGAAATGGGCCCAGGTCAGTATATCGAACTCCCCATAGCCATCGCATCAGAAAACAGGCGAGTCGATTTCCCCAGCGCGCCTGTGGCAAAAGCGCACCTTGTTCACTCATCCCTCTGGTGCGACTGCCAATCACAAAGTCATGTGTTTCTGACTGGATTGGGGCGATCAATGCTGACATCTCATTTGGATGATCTGAATAATCACCATCAAGAAATACAATGATATCAGGATTACGGCTCGACGCGTAGGCAAGGCCACGCAAACATGCATATCCATAGCCGCGTCTAGATTCGTGCAGAACAGTTGCTCCTGCTTCAGAGGCATTTTTTTCTGTAGCATCTGTTGAGGCATTGTTAACGACAATCACTTCCGAGGCCAGGCCAGGAGGAATATCTCCAATGACCTTAGAAATAGCTGAGGCTTCGTTAAATGCAGGTATAATTACGAGCAAGCGCATAGAGTCACGGGAAAAAAGGCGTGGTGGAGAGATAGGCTCGAAATTCTTTCAGTCTTCCCCGTAGATCCGGAGTGCAAAACGATCGGATGATTTACCATCCGGAAGAGTATGCAGATGACTACGGGGGCGCTTTTTTGCCGGATTAGAGAAAGGTATCTAGAATATTCGGGAGTGTGCAGAGGTAGAACTTCAAAGGGGTTAGGGAGTTTGGAACCGTTCGGCGTCCTATGTTTGTGAATGCTATTTTCAAAGTTACGAGATGAACACATCACTTGACTCAAAGGCAGTAGTTCCCAAGAAGAAAATATCAACAGGACGGTTACGGTTTCGTGTCTTATTGCTGGTTTTGGGAGCAGTCGCTCTTTTCTTTATCATGCAACAAGTATTAAATCCTTTTGGAGATAGAGAGTATACTGAAGTCCCCCACGGAAATCATTCGCATTTTGTCCCTAAAGATCGCGATCCACGAGTTCCGCTTTCTAATTTCCCGACTCGTCCGCCCGCAGAGAACGAAAGAATTACCCCCGATGGTCGCATCGTCCCAAAATGATACTGACCTAAAGTTAGGGAACGGATCCGGCTTGAGCACAATTATTTGAGAAGGACCAGTAGGTGGGCGTATGAATTTCGGAATGAGTAAAGGGCAATGGTCATAGAAGGGATGGTAAGAAACGGTTGCAGTATCAAGATTTGGCCAAGTAATGGATTCAATCAGGGCGTCTGGGAAAATATATACACCGCGCTGGGTAGTAGATTATATGTTGATCCTGCTGTTGGACGAATCACTGAAAGATCTTCAAATTTGCAATTCCACATGTGGACCTGGCGACTTTCTTGTATCAATTGCTGAGCACGTCTGCGAGCGCGCACGTAAAGCCTCCCATAGTAACCTTCCCCGATACATTGCGACCTTGAGGAAATTGACCGGATACAATGTCGATGAAGAAGCCGTTAAGCACTGCCAGGAAAGGCTCTCATCTGTTGTGAGAAAGAGGTTAGGTCAAGATCTATCGAATGAATTTTGGCAAGTGCGAAAAATAGATGCAATGGATACCTGGGAGCATGATCAGGGACGATTTAACTGGGTTCTAGGCAATCCACCTTACGTTCGGATTCAACATTTGGAATCTGATCGCAAGGATAGGATCAAACGGTCCGGGTGGAGCTATTTTTATGGATCAAGTGATCTCTATATCGTGTTTTTTTTGAGTTAGCGTTGCGGTTGCTCAAAAAAAGACAGTCTTGTTTCTCTTCGTGATTTTCAGGTATTTCCGGGTGTAAGCACCTATACTTGCATTACGCATATTTGTAAAGGTGAGATTTGTAGTGATGGAGTAATTCGTCAGTGGAATGGAAAGTCGTTTTCCGTACAGGCCAGCCTTGTCAAATCCGAATTAGGTTGAACAGTTGGTGACAATTATTCTCAAACAGCAAAAAACAAAGTTTGCCAAACTCGCTGACATTGCAGATATACGTATTGGAATTCAAGCTCTGGCGGGCAAGGTGTTTATTCTTGAAGTAGTTAATTGGGAGGGTGAATTTGTAATTGTAAAAAGCGGTGAGAGGCATTTTTCCATTGAAAAAAGCAGTCAAGTGAATCCTAAAATCATCTACTTTGAAGGAGGGAAAAGACAAGGTGAATCGGGTTATATTTTACCCCTACGTTGATGGAAAACTGGTAGATGAGAATGAGTTTTCCGTCGATTTCCTCGTGCATATCATTGATTTCTTGAAACCAAACCCCAATTACTCGCTCGTGACAAAGGTGCATTCCTCGAATCAAAATGGTATGGATTTGAACGTGAAGTTGGAATACAAAGTGCGCTTGGGCGCAAAATTCTGACACCTGCAATGAATTCCAGGCCAAACTTCCAAATGTGCAATGACCCTGACATCGTGTTTTATTCAGGCTATTCCGTTAAGCCTCGTAACGGGGTAAAGTTGGCCACTTTGCAAAAGGCATTGAACAGTCTGGAGATGGACCATCACATAAGGGCATTTGCATAGCCACTCTGAAATGGCTGGCACAGCTATGCCAAACGCCATATTGCGAACTTCCCGATAGACGCAGAGCTCGTCAACTCATAATAACACGAGTTGGATACGATTGTACTTACTCATATCTATTCTCTTGGGAATTATATCCATGAGTAACAAGCTCATGAATCCATTTGACGGGTTCATGGAGTTCCCAACGGAAACGCTCCTCGCCGTCCATTCACACACCGGATATGTGGTGCAGACATCGCCAATCCCGGACGTAACACTAAAGAGATACAACAATTTCCTGACTTATCAAAATTGTTACTTATCGATATAATTTCCATTCTCTTCCTCATCAGGATTCAGCGAGCCTAGTACGCTTCCCATGATATCGGAGTAAGTCAGATCTTCTTTGCCGATCATGGATGCCTGACAGAGTCCCTCGAGCACCAATTCTTTAAGCGTCCAGTTTTCTTTTTTGATGACCGGCGATTTTTTGCCTACGGGGAATTGGCGGTTTATTAATTGATCCAGTCCCTTAACTGCCTTCAAATGCTTCTTGAGTTCTGAATCGGGCAGTTCAGGATCAAGTGTCAATGTATTGCCTTTGGCAAACCAATCCATGATATCACTGTATGTTTCCCGTTCTTTTCCTTTGAGGCTGGGATCTGGGAAATATTTGGCAAAAACCTTTTTGATAGCTTTTCCAATAAGGAGGCGTGCCACCTTTTGGGGGCCTTCCTGCTCTCCTTCATAGACCAGTTCAAGTTTGCCGGTGATTGCCGATTCAACATAATTTAAATCGCTGATTCTTACACATACCCGTGACAGGTTATGAAGGGCTGCTCTGCGTTCAGCATTTGCGATTAATGCTTCAAGTAATGAACGTGTCATTCGTGCAGAAACACCAGATTTTTGATCTACATATTCACTTGTCCGCGCTTCGAAAGCAACAACTTCAGTAATCTGACGAATGAAATGTGGAATGGTCACATGAACTCCACCGCGCTTCTGCCATGCCTCCTGATTTGTGATTGCCATTGCGGTACTGACCTCTTTAGGGTAGTGGGTCAACACCTGGCAATCAATTCGATCTTTCAGCGGAGTGATAATATTTCCTCTGTTGGTATAGTCTTCAGGGTTTGCGCTGAATACCATCATTAAATCTAATGGGAAGCGCACATTGAAACCTCGAATTTGAATATCCTGCTCTTCCATAATGTTGAGAAGTCCAACCTGGATCCGTGCCTGTAGATCTGGAAGTTCATTGATTGCAAAAACTCCACGGTTTGTGCGTGGAATAATTCCAAAATGAATCACTTCTTCATCTGCATAGGTGAGACGGTTATGGGCGGCCTTGATAGGATCAATGTCTCCAATCAGGTCAGCAATGGAAGTGTCTGGAGTTGCAAGTTTTTCGGCATAGCGCTCACTTCGATGGAGCCAGGAAACAGGAGTTTCGTTTCCGTTTTTACTGATGAGATCCCGTGCATATTTTGATAGGGGTGCAAAAGGGTTATCATTGAGTTCACTGCCAGCGACCACAGGAATATATTCATCAAGGAGTCGGGGAATCAGTCGAAGGATCCGGCTCTTTGCCTGTCCTCGCAATCCGAGTAGAAGAATATCATGGCGACCAAGAATTGCATTTTGAAGCTGCGGAATAACACTTTGGTCGTAGCCAAGAATCCCGGGAAATACTTCATGCCTATTTCGAAGTCGTTTCAGGAGATTGCGTCGTAGTTCATCCTTCACGGATTCCTGTTTATAGGGAGAGGCACGCAGGTCTCCAAGCGTCTGGATATGTTCGCGTTTGACGTTCACGATGCTCATGTTTTATTGAATGGTATCCACTTATACACCAGGATTGAAGGTTCTGGCGCCCAAAGTGCGATAGACAGTTGATAGGCTCCATCCGAATTGAGTCGTGCGGCAAGATCAATTGGATAAAAGTTTTTGAGGTAACTAGGATCTGGCTCCACGAGTATGTGCTGAAGCATGCCGGAAAAATCATAGACATCTATGCGGAGCCAGCCAGCACGCTGATTCAGGACGAACCAGAATTGCCCCGCCGCTGCTGCTGAGCTGGTGATCAGGGGAGCTCCGCGGCCTTGCCCTTGCTCAAAGGCGTAGGTGCGACGTAGCATTGGGGAATCAAATCCCCACCAGCGTAGCGTATCTGGCCCTTCAGATAAATCTTCCGACCAGGTCAGGGCCCATGGGTAAAATCCACTCAGACTCACCAGCCGATTATTGAAATGGCGCAGGAGTCCGGCATGCTTCCAAGAGGAGCCATGTAGTACGGATTCACGAATAGGAATCCCTGTTTGATCAAATGCCCACAGGAAGTGGGTAGTGTCGCGCGAAACGGCCTTTAGATAGAACCTGGATTCACTTGCCAGTGCATATTGCAATGAATTTTCCGGCGCTTCTGGAACATCTATGGAGGCGACATTTTGCATATCAACCACGAAGTGAAATTGTTGAGCCTCAGGATCAAAGACGATCAATGAATCAGAGCGCCATCCAGCAAGGTATGGGTAATTTGTGTTGGGCAATGTAAAGGAAGCTTCAGTTTTGCCATCCAGATTAAAGATAAAGATGTATCCGCTTTTGGTATCACTCGCATAGATTCGGTCATTCTGCCCAAATAATATGGTGCGGGGATTTTGGAGATGAGATTCGTGAAAGATCAGAGGGAGCCCCAGAGTATCGGGCAGAATATCTGCCGCAATTGCTCGGGACAGGGAATCTGCGGGTGAGATCGCTTGCGGTTCAATGCGTCGGCATGATGAGGGGAAACATCCTGCTATTAATACGCAGAAAACAAGAATCAGGAAACTGGAACGGATGTGAAATAAGTGCGTCAATCTTCCAGACGTCCAATTTGCAAGCTTAGCTGTACTTTCCGATTGTTACGCAGAACATTATATGTTACCACATCTCCGGGCCTGAAGTCATAAATACGGGCCACATAATCGTCTTGGTTGAGAATTGGCTCATTCTCAAGTGCTATGATAAGGTCATACGGCAGGAGTCCGGCTTCTTCGGCAGGAGAGCCTGAATCTACATCGGCAATCAGAATTCCTCGGGTGTCTGTCAGTTCCAGAGCTTCAGCAATTCGTTCAGAGACGGTGACGAAGCTTATGCCTGTATAATAGGAGCGATCTACCTTTCCTGTATCACGCAATTCATTGATGATTCGTTGCGCTCTTGCAGCCGGGACGGCAAAGCCCAAACCAACCGACCCACCGCTTTCGCTGTAGATTGCTGAATTCACCCCAATCACTTCGCCGAGAGCATTAATTAGAGGGCCTCCGGAGTTGCCCCGATTGATAGCAGCATCTGTTTGGATCATGTCATGATAGATCCTCCCGTCCTGACTTCCCAAGTCTCTTTCAGCTGCGCTGACGACTCCTACCGTAACACTGGGGGCTGCCGCTTCAAAGAGTCCGAAAGGATTCCCAAGCGCAATTGCCCATTCTCCCACAATAGGTTCAGGAGTACTTGAAAAGCGAAGATATTCCAGTGGGGATTCGGGGGAGATCTTCAGGAGTGCCAAATCTGTCGCCTTGTCGGCTCCGATCAATTCTGCATCCAGTGTCTGTCCATCAGTGAGAGATATGGTGATTTTCGTGGCATTGCCGGCCACATGGTGATTGGTTACGATATAGCCATCGGGGGAGATCAAAAACCCACTTCCCAGGTTCTGTACACGGCGCTCTATAATTCTTGACTGTCGTTCGGAAAAAAATTGCCCAAAGAAAGGATCCCGCAAAAAATCTGCAAAAGGGTCACGATAAACCACTTGCTGCAACTCGATGACATTGACACTCACAATAGCAGGGGTAGCTGCTTCAACCGCTCGCGTGATTGCTGTCTCTCGGCTTAAGGTCACCGAATCATTGATCGATACAGTTTGGGTTGACGCGGGCAACTGTTGCTGAGATTGCGCATTGTGCCGGCATCCAATCAGGATGACTGATAGAAAAAGTTGTATCAACACAAGAAGACGTTCCATAAGACCGTAGCGAGTAAATTCTTTACGAGTACTGTGGGAAGTAATCCTTATACATTGTTACCGCCTTTAAGGTACATACAAACAAAAATTGATCTTCCCTCAGGCAGGTAATTCCCCAGCTTTGTACGTTGCATACAGAATTAGTATGGTGGTGAAAAGTTTGATCTCATTTTACAGGAGTTCCTTTGATGTGGGCATGGGATTCACCTCCGGGGTGAAATTGTTTTTGTGTTTTGTGAAGGCCTCTTGCGAGTCAGATCAAAAAGATATGATTCTGCATGACCCTAACCCAACAAAAGGGGCAAAATCCGTTCGGCGAAATTCGAAGAAAAAGGTTCCATACGAGTTGTGGTGGTTAATATTTAGGGTTGATCACATTACAGCACGATTTGACTCCTAGGAGGAGTATAACCCGTGAGTATTGTCTCTGAAACGATACAGATGACATTTGAATAAGCTGAAATTCCCTATTCGGGGAAGGATAGAATAAGATTCGTATTTGTGTATCCTGCAAAAACACCTAAACCCTCGCTCACATTGGAGTACACGGGAAATGGTTCTTCGGTCAATGGATCATAAGAGACATTGCGTTCTAATGACTGAAGATATTTGTAGTAATCTTCACTGAGTGACGAGAGAATTAGACGAAGTTCTTTTCTTCCATTCTCGTCTGACAATTTGGGTGTAACCCCACTCCAAGAGTAATCTTTCCCATCAAAGCGCCTGTCAGTCACAACAAATTCTTCACAAAATATATTTGTGGCTATTCCATCAATTGGATCACCAAAATCTTCATCGAAGGAATAGCCACAGGACCATCCAGGAGTTGATTTATCAAAATTGATAAGAGTGTAGACACTGTCAGAATCTGTTGCACCGATACTCCTGTCTCGTATAAGACGATAAACCCCTATTCTGTAGAAGTTCATACCAGGCGTGTCAGAAAAACGTACTTTGAGTTGGTATCTGGAAGATGCATCATGAGCAAATGTATCAGTTTCGGGCGATAGAGGCAGAGTTTCAATTGAGTAATCGAATATCGCGCCTGGAGGGGGAGCCATGGAAGTAGCTTTTATACTATTGTAGCTTGGAAAATCTATACGCAGTGTGTACATGATTCCAGCTATCGGTAACTGACCTGCACTGGATACATATCTTCCATCCTCCTGATAATTGAGAATATCCACCATGTTGGAGCCGTTCATCACCATCACAGATGCCTCTGAAATGTATTCACGTGTTGCATCTCGCTTTATGTTGACCCCTAGGCTTTTGTGCATGGTAACGGACCATGTGCTGTCTGGGGAGAAAAAACTCGTAACTACCGGCTCTGAATCGTATTCAGGGGGATTCACTTCAATGATGTTCTCGCAACCTATACAAAGTAAAATCAATAAAGACCACAAATACTTCATCAGTGAATTTTCAAAATTCAAGTCTGTAGTTCACAAAAGGGATAACCGGAAACGCACTGACTTGCTGAAATATCAGATAATTCAAATCATTTCCATTTTCATCACTTGCATTTTTTGTTTGCAAAAGAAAAGGGTTCCGTCTACTGTATGTATTGTAGGTTCCAAACGAGAGTATTCGATGAGCCCATCGTAGATCTCTTTTGATCTGCATGGATAGATCCAATCGGTGGTACGCTGGCATTCGAATCGAATTTCGATCACCAAATGCGGTTAATAAACGGGATTTGTCGGGTTCAAAAACATTAAATGATCCTCCAGGATCGTGCTGAAACCCGTAGAAATGGCCAACAGGTAACCAGACCGCCTGCCCCGTACCGTAGATCCAGACAGCAGATAACTTCATCAATGGACGTAATTGCCAACTGGCGGCGACCGAAACGTCATGCAACCGGTCAAATCGGAAAGGAAAATTTCGCCCACCGTTTAGGGTAGGAAAATTTCGTTGTGTTTTTGTCAAACTGTATCCAATCCATCCGGTAATCCGGCCGATACTCTTCCGAACAAATAATTCCCCCCCATACGACCAGCCTTTTCCACGTTCAATTTGGTCCTGCCAGGAGTCTCCGGTTAAATTATTGATTTGTGCGCCTTCTGTATACTCAACCTGGGAATCCATCCATTTGTAAAATCCTTCAACTGTAACGTCGTAGGTCCTTTTAGGAGAATTCCATGCAAAGCCAAAAGCTACCTGTGTCGCACTTTGAGGTTGTGCTTGATCTGTTGCAGGAACCCACAAATCCAGAGGAAGGGACAGGCCGTTTGCAACGGGTAACAAATGTGAATTCTGCTTCAACAGGGTATACGATGTCTTGAAAGCCAGGCTCGTTGCGAGTTTCCATCTTACATTGAATCTGGGCTGGAGAGAATGATAGGTTTGGCCTCTGACAAAAAAACTTGAAGCTCGTATGCCAGCATTGATTGATAAATCTGGAGAAAGTTGAACTTCATCTTCAATATACGCATGTACTTCCAGTACTCTGATCTGATGATCCGGATGATAGACTGTATCTATGGGAGCAATGTCTATTCCGAATTCTCGCTCCGAAAGCGTTCCAGTATTGTATGCATGGGTGGTTCCTCCCAAGCCGAATCGTATGTGATGATTGGAGTTCAATGCCCAGTCAAACTCCATCCGACCGATGATATCGGTAATTCCCGAAATGTAGCTGTTACGATAAAAAAACTGCACATCTGAGCGATCATCAAACGGACCGCTCTCTTGCTGGCTTCGTGTTCCCGCCCGATAGCGAGTATATCCCAGTAGCGTATTGGAAAAAAATTTAGATCCCCATACTCGATTCCAACGTGCAGTCACTGTCAGATTACGCCATCCAAATTCACTGCGATCTTGGGTCCACAAGGGCGCTAGATTTGAACGCTCTCTCGCATACGCACGGTCACGACCTGTGTAAAAACTCAAATAGACACGATCTTTTCTGGACGTGATATAGTTGATTTTTGCACTGGCATCATAAAAATAGTATCCGGCTTTTTCGTCTTCGTCAAGGAAAGGATACACCAATAAATCAAGATAGGTCCGCCTTGCAGCAACAATAAATGAGGCTCTATTCTTTACGACCGGGCCTTGGAATGTAAAGCTGGAACCGATAATTCCTATAGATGCCGTCCCTTCAAACTCCTTCAAATTCCCCTCTTCCATGGCCAAATCAATCACAGAGGATAGGCGCCCTCCATAACGGGCTGGAATTCCTCCCTTGATCAGTGTCACATCTTTAATCGCATCACTATTGAATACACTGAGAAAACCATACAGGTGACTAGGATTGTACACCGTGACTCCGTCTAGCAAGATTAAATTCTGATCAGAGCTGCCCCCGCGAACATACAGTCCTGTGGTTCCTTCCCTACCGGATTGAACTCCGGGAAGTAACTGAAGCATCTTGAAGACGTCTGTTTCTCCCGCTAAAACAGGGAGTGCCCGGATGGTTGCAACCGGCAATTTGATTTGGCTCATTTGAATGGCTTCCACAGAGGATTCCCCGACTGCAACAACTTCCATCTCACCAAGTCTGGTGGTCTCGGGCCGTAATTCAATGTTTAACTGAAGATCTTCGGTCGATTCCTGTTTCAGTGTACGGGGGAGATAGCCAATATGGGAGATGATGAGACGTACGGAATCTGCTGCAACGGAGAGGCTAAAAAATCCATATCGATTGGTTGTTGTACCAACACCCATTTCGGGTACATAAACGGTTGCTCCAACTAAACTCTCATAGCTCTCAGCGTCAACCACAAATCCGCTGATTACAGATCTGTTTTGCTTGTTACTTTGTTCCAGTTGCTGGCTCGTGAAAGTCCCATTCGTTAAGAGGTCAGCCAGTAAATGATTTGCATTGGTTTTATGGAAACAGCAAACTAGAAGGACACCATAGATCACGACTGAAGAACTTCTAGACATAGACACTATAATCACTTCATCTCACACATACGCCTGATTTATATTCAACCTCCTGCAAAACCTCTGAGATTGAGTACAAACATTGCTATGAGAGTATCTGTGGGGATCTTTTCTGTTTTAAAACAGAGATTTTGGAAGAACCTCCTCAGTGAGATACTTTCTTTCAAATTTCTACAAGAACAATCCTCGCCATGATTCATAGGTTTCTGTAGATATCACCAATTATTTATCAATTACAGTTGCTCCCAAGAAGCCGTAACTCTCCGTAAAACAGGATCTTTCACCTTTGTTTTTCCAAAATCTAGGATCGTTTTAGGCCAAAACTTATACTTCCCCACTATTTTTGTAGTAAACCCATAATTGAAACAGCAGAAAACGAATTGGTGGGATTTCTGTATCTATTCTACCTGTTCGTTGATTGGTAGTCCGGAAACTCCGCCCAAAGAGGCAGAATGTGTACTCCTGGTCCCTCGTCCACGCGTTCTACTTATGCCAGCCCATGTTGACAATGTGCCATGTCCACTACTACTTCCTCTCGAGGTAATTACTGTTACACTTACTGAGGCGGATTGTCCACTGGGAAGATCAGTGCTACTCACAGAATCTAAGAAATAGCCACCATTAGAATTCTTGTATTTGAAGAATTCGGTATTTGCGACCCCTCTTCGTGATCCTATCCATGTTGTATAAGATGTATTCCACATCAAGACGGTTCCCGGAGAATTGGACGTGAAGTTACTATCGCCAGAATTCACTTTTATACTCGGGTAATCAAAGTCGGTAGCGCACATATCAGTATTAGCGATAGAGCGTGCAGGATTAGTTCCGGCAGAAAATCCAAAATCATCAGGCCTACCACAACCGGATTGTATCCCGGCGGAATTTGCAGATTTAGATAAAATCAATACATCGGTCAGTCGAGATACCTCTTGATCTTGTAAAAATCTCGATAGATAGTTTCGTATTTCTTTGGAGGGATTCATAATTGTTAAATCGACCATTTCGGAAACCCCTCCCGTGATGTGTTGTTTTACATACGATGCATTTTCAAGTGAGTAGAGAGTATCTCCAATGATCAGGAGCCCTTCGTAATTAACTAATGCTAACTCTTCAGGTGGAAGGATCAATTCATATTGAAGATACTCTTTGAGAGACTCGTGAATGAGAATAGATTCATTAGTAAAAAGTGATTTTTTCCAGATAAAATCAGCGAAGATGTGAAAATCTTCATGTGATCGAAATCGCTTGATTGGTGAGCGATCAGAGAAAAAATTAATTTTAGGTTTTCCCCAAACTGTATCAATATCCGCCATCTGATCTAAGTCAGCCATTACAGAAAGATCTATTTCTACATATTCTACTGACTTCAAATCTTTTACCGGCTTGTTTGTAATCAAAGATTTGTCGCAACCTGAGAATATTGCTGAAAAAAGAAATAGTATCGAGAAAATTGACCATCGTAGGTATTTCATGGGTACCCGGTTTATTTGGTGAGGGTCTTGCTTCAGAGGTGTCTGATGACGACGCGACGATTCAATTTTCCATCTTTTCACAGTTCTACCATGATCATGCGGCATCAAAGAATTCTTTTGTAGGATTTGGGACTTCCGTTATCCAAAAGTGGATAAGAGCTTCGGATTGGAGTTGAATGTTCAAGAGTTTTTTGTAACACAGCCAGTTCGTCCATATAAGGAATCCTTCATTAGTCTGTTGATATGGAGGCAATATTCGTGCCATCCCCTGTCTAGCAGGTTGGTCAATAATTTTGAATCCAAGGAGATTGACTGTTTGCAGGACTCGATCAATATTTCAACGGTATTCAGTGACTCTGTATGAGTTGAACGCTGGTATCCGATATGCTAAAGCGTAGAATTGGAGCACCAGGCTAACCGGTAAAACGTATAGGGTAGAAGCTCCTCAATATACAGTCGGATCAAACCCGTTAAAATTCGTGCACGAGGATTTCGGAATAAAGAATAATTTGCCGATGCAATCTACTTCTATCTTGGAGGGCCAGATCTCTACCCAAAAGGATTCCAGTAACCAATCTGTCCACTCATAAAATTGAAGAGCCTTGATTGATTCTACAATTCCATGCACTGGAAAGGATACGTTAGGTTTTTTATAAAGAAATTTGTTTCTGAAAGGTACGATATTTTCCAAAGTGTGAATTTTTGAAAATTTAAGCCGCCACCAATATTGAGAATTTCTATCTTCGTCAATTTGTTCATCAACGCAGGGATATGCCTGCGTTGAATAAATTCTATACCTTGGATCTTGGGCGGTTACAATTTCTCGCTTATTTGAGATTGCTGAGAAAATACGATCTTCTCTGGGGCATATTTTTCTTTTAGCCAGTTCCGCATCGATGGGATCGGAATGGTATAGATTCCATCCTGACTGTGTAATATACCACGATCTAGTGCCCGATTAAACAAATCCTGTGCTTTATCCGGGCCATACTCTTGCGATAGAGCTGCTTCAATATCTTCCTGGTCCAGGCCATCTTGTGTTGCAACATTTTTCATTAGCCGTGCCAAACTGCAACGCTCTTTCCTGCTAATATCCTCTGCACGTTGTTTATAGTATGCCTCTCGTCCTTCTTCTCCCAATTTATATACGACGATCAGACCAGCAGGGGTCATTTTCCCCTTATCTTTCTGAATTTGCTTGACTGCTGTTTCTGCATAAGCCGTAATATGCTGAGGCCAGCCATGCGTTTTCTGTGCTATGGCATCGATCCATTCCGCAGGGTTTCCCTTGGCTTCACCCTCTTTCACGAGCCAATCCTGGATTACTGCACGCTCAGCCCCCTTGTCCAGCGCCCCTAACTCCACGAAGCATCCTCCTCTGAACCTTGAAATCCCAAGCGACCTAAATGCTTTACTGGTCGTCCCCAAGCCTGCCACCAGAAGGATGACGGGCTTGTTCAACTCTCCGTTGTGGATGGCTTCCAGTAAGTCACCCACCTCATCAAATTGAGTTTTTGAAAGTGCGGTTGCTTTTGATAATCTCTGTGCTTCATCTAAAACCAAGAGTAGAGGTTTTCTTTTCCGTTTTTCACCCACGTTAAGATTAGTGGTTGAACGTGCAGGTTTAGAGAGAGAGACTTCTGCCTTAAAAGCTTCCAACAAACTCAAAGAGACGCTGTCTATCCCCGCCATTTCTCCAAATCCAAGGGATCGTAACATCTTTCCTTTATCCCAAAGAGCATCCGTCTTAATTTTTGCGACATGCCATCCCTTGCCGCATGCCAATTTTCCACATTGATCAAGCAAGGCAGTTTTTCCTACACCTGGTGCGCCCTGAATTAGGAAAGTAGTCCCATTTACCCCCTTCTTAGTACGCCCTAAAAGGTCTTCAAAATCATGCAGGATCTGTGTACGCCCATGAAAATACGCTGCGGGTCCACGGTCGGAAATGATACGGGATATAGAACGTCGAGATTTGGCCATTAATGTTTTATCATCAAAATGAGATGCCATATACGATTCTATGTACTGCGTACTTGAGTCGGTTCACATATGCGATTGAGTGTCTCTCAAACAAGAATACAACACCAAGAAATGTACTATTTTGGAGGGTGAAGGTTTTGGCCTACATTTTGGGAGATTTCATTTTGTAGATCTCCCGTCAAATTCCCTGACCGACAGAGAGTTTTTCACGTCAGCCGTTTTAAAAGCATAAGCAGCGAAGATGGGAAAAATATCGTGGCCGTATCAATCAGCATGAAATACCCTGAGACTGGGTCGTGAGCTGGGATTTTTTCGTTTCATCCGTAGCCTGTAGGGCTTGAAATGTAATCCGACTCAAGTCTGTTATTTGATTGGGTTTCCACCTTTTGGCAGGCATGACAGATCCGGCGCAGGAGGTTATCTATCCATTAATTCTATTTTGGGCAGTGTAATCAATATCCTATCCTACCGTTTCTAGGATTGATCTGTTGATAACAAAGCGAATTATATCGAGTAAGACACATAGAACCTCTTGCAGGCTTTTCAACTTGGAGGAATCATATTCTATCACAAGCAATGAATCAAGCTTTGCAAGCCGTCGCATAATCGGGATAAAGTATGCCAAGCTCGAAGCAGGCCGCAGCAGAGACGTTCGCAAAATGGTGCGGAGGAGAAAATCCTTTGCTCGTGGCCCATGCTCCGGGAAGAGTCAACCTGGTGGGAGATCATACAGACTACAATGGCGGGTTAGTATTACCGATGATTCTGGATCGGTCGATATATGTTGCTCTGCGGCCAAGTTCAACGGGATTTCATCGTCTTCGATCAGGCAATTATCGGGAAGAGATTTCCTTTTCTCCGGGAGGATGGCCACAGGTACCAGATGCTCACTGGGCGTCGTACATAGCTGGCATGATTCAAGAATTACCCCCACCAGCCCCCGTCGAAATGCTGATTATCGGGGATGTCCCGTTGGGAGCGGGCCTTAGTTCTTCGGCCGCACTTGAGATGGCTGCAGGCCTTGCACTTGAAGCATTGCGTGGCACTCCAGTAGATCCGCTGGATCTTGCTCAAATCGGCCAGAGGGTAGAACATCAATACCTCAATGTGCAATGCGGGGTCATGGATCAGATTGTGTCTCGGGTTGGTCGTGCAGATCACGCGCTTTTTTTGGATTGCAATACATTAAAATTGGAGCATATCCCATTCCGGGGTAAAGATGCACAATTTGTAATCATTGACAGCAGAGTCAAGCGAAAGCTTGCCGATTCAAAGTACAATGAAAGACGGGCAGAATGCCAGAGTGCACTACAGCGCATCCAAAACATGGATGCATCCATTGAGTCACTCAGTCAAGTAGAACGTCACCATATTTTCCGTCTGAAAGAACCGGTTCTGCAGCGGCGGGCCAGGCATGTTCTTTATGAGAATGAGCGAGTGCGGTGGGCCTGTGATGCCATAATTAACAAAGACTGGTTCAATTTAGGCCAGATACTGACTGCATCGCATATCAGTCTCAGAGATGACTACGAGGTGAGCTGTGAGGAGTTGGATTTTTTGGTCGCTACCGCTGAGGTTCATCCAGAAGTCTATGGGGCAAGAATGATGGGAGGAGGGTTTGGTGGCTGTACAATTAATTTGGTGCGGAGTGAGAGCGCACATTCATTTGCGGAATCGGTTACAGGGATCTACGAAAAGAAATATCAACGGAAGGCCCATGCTCATGTACTTGGTACAGGAATTGAAGCAGGAGTACAATGGGTGGATTCAAACGGAGCTTGGGCATAGCCACAATGCTTAAGAGGACCTCACCAAACAGGCTATAATGTCTCAGGATCCGTCGTTTTCAGTTCTGACAGCCAGTCTGACACCATTAGATCATAATTTGAATATAGATTGTGATCATCTCGCATCTCATGCACAGTGGCTATTGAGTCAAGGAGCTTCAGGAATTGTCCTTCTCGGAACGACAGGGGAAGCAAATAGCTTCAATATCTCAGAAAGAAAACGAGCTCTTGAAGCAGTCGTACACTCAGGAATTCGTCCGGATAAGCTTATCGTCGGGACAGGATGCTCCGCGCTTACAGATACGCTGAATTTGACAAAACATGCACTGGATATTGGAATTTGTCGCGTTTTGGTTATGCCCCCATTCTATTACAAGAACGTGAGCGAAGATGGTTTGTATGCTTCATATGATTACTTACTCCAACATGTAGGGAACAGCGAAATCAGGCTATACCTGTATCATTTCCCAAAGATGAGTGCTATCCCGATTACTTCCGTACTCGTAGAGCGACTACTCAGGTCATATCCGGATCAAATTGCAGGATTTAAAGATTCCAGCGGTGATTGGACAAATATTTCAATGATGGTTCAGCAATTCCCCGGGCTTCAGGTGTTTGCGGGAAGCGAGCAATTTTTATTGGACACCATCAGAGCCGGAGGTGCCGGATGCATTAGTGCCACAGCTAATGTGACATCTCGGTTAGCAGCAGAAGTATTATCCAAATGGAATGCCCCCGAAGCAGAGGCTCTTCAGCGTCATCTGTATCAAATTCGAAAAGCAGTAGAGCGCTGGCCCATGATTGCTGCTTTGAAAGCACTGCTGCAGGATTTGACTGGCCATCCTCACTGGAAGAACCTTAGACCTCCCCTCAAAGCTCTGAATGTCACCGATGCACACAGGTGCATACACTCATACAAAGGATTATTGGAATCAAGGCAGACTTCAAACGATCAATGATTGAACACTCGGCGCCAAGTTTTTCGATAACTCAAGCCAAATCTTTGACGCAGGAAATTTTTGGGCTTAGTGGCAATGTAACAGAGCTACCCAGCCATCTTGATCAAAATTTTCGTCTGGATACAGATTCGGGGTCTTTTGTTCTGAAACTCGCCAACGCGGCAGCAGAACCCAGTTATGTGGATCTTCAGCAGTCTGTCCTGACCTATCTTCAAGAGAAGGAGAGGGGGGAGAGTTTTCCGGTTGTTGTACCAACTCGATCGGGGAATCTGAAAACAATCGTAGATGGCAAGGAAGGGGGGCAGCACCAGGCTTGGATGGTCACTTGGCTGAAGGGGCGTACGTTGGAGAAGGTAAAGCCTATGTTTCCAACGCTTCTGCGAGATTTAGGGTATTTTCTGGGCTCTCTTGACCAAACGCTTGAAGGATTTGAGCATGCATCAGCCCATCGTAATTATATCTGGGATCTGCGCAAGGCTGCTCAGTTCATTGAATATCTGGTTCATATTCCTGATGCCAAGCGGCGTCAACTGGTAGAAAATTCATTGGAATTCTTTCAGAACAAAATTTTACCCTCACTTGATCATTTCCGGCAGAGCGTGATTCACCATGACGCCAATGATCACAATATAGTTGTTCAAGGTACAGGCTATCAGGCAAGAGTTGGGGGGCTCATTGATTTTGGGGATACGCTACATACGGCTACCGTGATAGAGTTGGCAATTGCGGCGACCTATGTGATGATGGAAAAACCTGATCCGGTTGGAGCGGCGGCAGAAGTGATACGTGGTTATCATGAAGCCCATCCCTTGGAAGAGTCAGAAATTGCGGTGCTGCACGGGTTAATCAGGGCTCGACTCTGTTCCAGTGTCCTCGTTTCGGCTTACAGAGGAATGCTCGAACCTGAAAATGAATACATTCGGGTATCTGAACAAGGTGCGTGGTCTCTGCTAAAGCAGCTGGATGCGGAATCTCCCTCTTTGGCCGAATATCGATGGAGAGCAGCATGTGGGTTGGAGCCTTGTCCAAAGAATAAGCGCTTGATCAAAAAGCTACAAAAAAATAGCTTTGCCGCCGTCATGCAGCCGGACGTCTGTACGGTGTCGCCTCTTGTGTTTGACCTGAGCGTCAGCAGCCCTTTGATCGGCCCCCTGGATAAGCAACCAGATCCCAATAAGGCTTCGGCTGCATGGTTTAGAAGGATCCGACGTGCGGGTGCTGAAATTGGGATTGGCCGTTACAATGAGCCTCGAATCGTTTACACAGCAGAGCATTACAAATCGCCGAACAATGAATTTGATGAAAGCCGAACGATTCACCTGGGCATAGACCTATTCAAAGAAGCAGGGACTCCAATTTATGCTCCTCTCAGTGGTAAGGTTCATAGTCTCTCATTTAGTCGCAATCCAATGGATTTTGGGGGACTGGTGATTTTAGAACACTCAATAGAGGGAGAGAAGTTTTATACATTGTATGGACATCTCAGTGAAGATTCGGTTCTCGGACTTGAGTCAGAAAAAGAAATTTCCAAGGGGGAGCAATTTGCATCCCTCGGAGCACCGGAAGAGAATGGAGGATGGATTCCTCATTTACATTTTCAGGTGATCACTGATTTGTTGGGTCAATCTGGAGGGTATTGGGGGGTTGCAGCGGCAAGTCAGCGGGAGGTGTGGTTATCAATATGCCCAGATCCCAATCTTCTGCTTGGAATCCAGGATGATGATCTGTTCGTGGAGAAATCTCCCGCAGAGAGTATTCGTTCCCGCCGAAAAGAATTTATTGGAGGGAATCTCAGTATTTCTTACCGGACACCTCTCCACATAGTGCGTGGGTATCGTCAATATCTTTACGACGAAACTGGCCGTGCATTTTTGGATGCCGTCAATAATGTACCTCATGTGGGACATAGCCACCCCAGGGTCACTGCGGCAGCAATTCGGCAAATGCGGGTTCTGAATACGAATACGCGTTATCTGCACAGAACGCTCGTTGATTATGCAGAGCGATTGGCTGACACGATGCCTGATCCGCTTAATGTCTGCTATTTTGTGAATTCTGGGAGCGAAGCCAACGATCTTGCTTTACGTTTGGCGTTTGCTCATACCGGTCGTCAGGATATTGCGGTATTGGAAGGTGCTTATCATGGCCATTTGAGTTCTCTGATTGCAATTAGCCCATACAAGTTTGACGGACCAGGTGGTGCGGGAGCGCCTCCTCATGTTCACCAAGCTCCCGTACCAGATACATATCGAGGCCGTTTTCGCGGGATTAATGCAGCGAAGGATTATGTCGAAGCATTAAAGTCAAAAATTGACACTGCCTCGGACGGGATTGCAGCATTTATTTGTGAGTCTCTTCTGGGCTGTGGTGGACAAATTGAGCTACCCGAGGGATATCTTGAGGGAGTTTATGCACACGTACGCGAAACAGGAGGTATCTGCATTGCAGATGAGGTACAGGTAGGATTTGGGCGTATGGGCAGTGAGTTCTGGGGGTTTCAGACTCAGCAGGTTACACCGGACATTGTCGTCTTGGGTAAGCCAATGGGGAATGGGCATCCACTTGCAGGAGTTGTAACAACCCCTGAGATCGCTCAATCTTTCGATAACGGAATGGAATTTTTCAGCACGTTTGGAGGTAATCCAGTTTCATGCATGGTAGGGATGGCGGTAATGGATGTGATTGAGTCAGAAAAGCTACAGGAGAACGCACGCATCACGGGCAATACTTTAAAGCAATCTCTTCTGAAGCTGAAGAATAAATACCCCTTGATTGGAGATGTACGAGGCAGGGGATTATTCTTAGGGATAGAATTGGTAAGAGATCTTCAAACATTGGAGCCGGCGGATCAGGAGGCAGAGTATATTGCCAACCGTATGCGCGACCTGGGGATTCTGATTTCAACGGACGGCCCTCTTCATAACGTTTTGAAGATCAAGCCACCTCTGGTGTTCGACGAATCTAACGCAGTTCGATTGGTGAAGGTATTGGATTCTGTACTTGAGGAGAATGGCACGAAGCTCAATCAATAGAGACAAGAGCTACCTCAAAAATGAGGGTGGCATTTGGGGGAATTCGACCTCGTCCCCGAGTTCCGTATCCCAAATCTGATGGAATAACTAATTGGCGTTCTCCTCCTACTTGCATCCCAACAAGACCGCGCTCCCATCCTTCAATAACCCCTCCGGTCCCTAAACGAAATACAAAAGGTTCCTCTCTGGGGTACGACGAATCAAAGAGGGTGTTATCCGTTAGCCAGCCGCTATAATGTACACTTACAAGGTCATTTGCCTTTGCAGCATCTCCGGTTCCTACCTTGAAGTCATAATATTTAAGGCCGTCGCCAAGGTCAGAATAATCTGTGTCTGAGACTTCACGGGGGATGGGGGTGTTTTCAGGTTCTGAAGAGGTTGTGTCCGCTGGTGAGTCACAGCTTGCCATGAGAAGAACTGCGAACGCCATGCACATAAATCGTACCAACATAACGCTTTATAAAATGACTATGAAATTCGCTGGACTTCTACCCGAAAAGTGTTAAATTGGTCCTTCTCTTCCACCTAATTTGTGGAACAAGCCTGTTCTTTCATTCACAAAAAATCATGTTTGAGCCTGTTGTTTATCGTGCCCGTCGTAGCCAGTTGATCAAGTCAATAGGGAGTGGGATTGTGTTCTTGCCAGGGCATGTTGAGAGCCCCATGAATTATATTGAAAATACATATCCTTTCCGACAGGATAGTACATTTCTGTATTATGCAGGGATTTCCAATTCAGGATTTTCCCTGGTAATTGACGTTGATCAAAACCACACGACGCTCTTTGGCAAAAAACTTACGATTGAAGATATCATCTGGACGGGCTCGCAATCGGATTTAGATGAGTTGGGAGAACTTTCTGGAGTTGATCATATCTGCGAATCCGTACAACTTTCCGATGTACTCCTGAAGGCGCGAGAACAAAAACGTGATGTGCACTATTTGCCTCCTTATCGAGCGGAAACAAGCCGGCAGTTGGAAGGTCTGTTAGGATTGGAAACAGGTCAGAGTCTTCATGAGCACTCAGAGGTACTGGCATCAGCCGTAATTGCTTCCCGTTCTGTCAAGGAGCCTCGAGAATTGGCAGAAATCGAAGTAGCACTGGATGTTACCCGAGAGATGTATCGAGTAGCAATGCATGCTGTAGAGGAAGGAAAATTTGAACGGGAAATCGCCGGCTTGGTGGAGGGAATTGCAATTAGTGGCGGAGGACGCCTCGCCTATCCATGTATCTTGACCAGGGAAGGGCAGGTTTTGCATAATCATGATTACCACCGTCAACTGAGGCAGGGTGACCTGATTGTACAGGATAGCGGGGCCGCAACCATAAGGGGATACGCAAGTGACATCACACGCACATATCCGGTAAGCGGTGCATTTTCCTCTCGCCAGCGTGAGATATATCAGGCTGTACTTGACTCCTTGACAGATGCGACTGCAAGCATTCGACCAGAGCGACCCTTTCGTGATTGTCACTTAATTGCTGCGCGCACACTGACAGACAGGCTCCAGCAGATTGGATTAATGCGAGGAAATGTGGATGAATCAGTTGCTTCCGGTGCGCATGCACTTTTTTTCCCACACGGACTGGGGCATACGATGGGGCTGGATGTACATGACATGGAAAATCTGGGAGAAGATTTACTTGGTTATGACGATCAGATTGAGAGAAGTGAGCAGTTTGGACTCAAGTCTCTAAGGTTTGGAAAGGCGCCCGCCCCCGGATTCGTATTGACGGTAGAGCCTGGTTGTTATTTTATTGATCCATTGATTGACCAATGGAGAAGCAAAAAACGCTACGAAGAATTTATTAATTATGAGTATTTGGAGGGCTGGCGAGGTTTTGGCGGAGTACGCATCGAGGAGAATGTTGTGGTCACCTCAGAGGGATGTAGGGTTTTAGGTCCTCCCATCCCCAAGACAATTACGAATGTGGAAACCGCGTGTAATGTTTAGTCAGGAGACAAACATTACTTGTTCGGTACCCAGTCTGACGTTTTCAATTGTTCCAACACGGGTTTTGTCGAGCGAGCTTGTCATCCGGATGTAATTATCCGTATAGCCCTGCATGTTGCCAGATTTATTTGTGCGCTCCCAAAGAACAGGTCGTATTTGTCCCCGAAACCGTTCCTGAAACAAAGTTTGTTTTCGAGCAGATAATTCCTGGAGTGTTCGATTACGAGTTCTGCGTTCTTGGGAAGAAATCGGATTGAAGGATTGAAACCGGTTTGCGGAGACCGTATTCGGGCGTTCCGAATAGGTAAAAACATGGAGATATGTGACCGGCAGGTCTGCGAGGAAAGTATGCGTTTCAGTAAAATATTCGGGAGTTTCTGCGGGGAAGCCGACGATGACATCGGCGCCGATGCCTGCATCAGGCATATGTTTGTGAATGTATTCCAGACGCTGCTGATATGCTTCTCTCTGATAGCGACGACGCATTGCTCCCAATACGGTGTTCTCTCCACTCTGTAGGGGAATATGAAAATGAGGGACCATGACAGAAGTTTCTGCAACGAAGTCAATGATCTCGTCAGTGAGCAGGTTCGGTTCAATAGAAGAAATCCGATAGCGAAGGATTCCATCAACTGTGGCTAATTGTTGCAGCAGTTGAAGCAAATCTTTTCCTGTGTTTGTATCCTGGCTTCCTTGGCCATATAGACCAATATTCACTCCTGTCAGAACGATCTCTTTAATGCCTCGTTCCGCGAGATTTCGAGCTTGATCAACAACTTGGTCCATAGGAGCAGATCGGCTCCTTCCCCGAGCCAGAGGAATCGTACAGAATGAACAGGAATAATCACATCCATCTTGCACCTTCAAAAAAGCACGAGTCCGATCATCTGAGAGCAGGGCAGAATCAAAGGATGCAGAGTTTCCTGTGCAGGAGACATTGACTTGTGTCGATTCTTTCGGCACGAAATCATCCAGCAAATCAAAGATGTGTGCTTTTTCACTATTCCCAAGTACAGCACTGACCCCCTCAATTTTTGCCACTTCATCTGGGCGTAATTGTGCATAGCATCCGGTAACGAGGATAAATGCATCTGGGTTCAGCCGGTGAGTACGCCGTATAATTTGCCGGCATTTTCGGTCTGCTTCGGCGGTCACTGAGCAAGTATTGATCACAGAAATATCGCACGCATCTTTCTGTCCGACGGCTTCAAAACCTCGTAACTCAAACTGGCGTTGCAGACTACTGGTCTCTGCAAAATTCAGTTTGCAGCCCAAAGTATGAAATGAAACACGACTCATGAACGTATTCTGATTCTCAAGATGGAATGAATCATCTGCAATCTTGATCCATACAAATTCTCGCAGGATTCTTAGGTTTCCACGAACAGCCAGTGAAGTAATACGAATCCTCTCGGAATTAATCTGCCAGCAGTCGCGTACCGATATATCATATCCACGGTCGTTTTGATTTTTCTGCTTTAGCAGCCCGTGGATAAAGCCAAATAAATTTAGCTAGCAGTTTTTGATGCTGACCTTGCATGATTTGACAGACAAATTGATAGACAAAATGTGCTACAAGCAACGATTTTTGAGCGTTTTGGGAGTAAAAACGAAGATTTTTATTCAATTCAGGCTGTCCCATTTTTATGAGAGACTTTATCCACGGGCTGCCAGGTGCTCAGTTGTTACATCCAATGTCTCTTCAATGGACGCCGTATCCCCACCGTCCATCGTTTGAATCGTCACCGCAACCAGGGCCCCCGAGTCTAAATCGACCGCGTGTTCACACTTGTGAGTCAAATGGAGCCGGCCATCTTTCATCTTCCCAATCCGGGCTTCCGGATCCTTGGGATGCACCCAATCCTTGTTGGAACCCTTGTTTGGACGCGTTTTGTCCAACTTCGCCAAGTCTTCCCGGGTCGGAGTCTCAATTCCAGATTCTTTCGCCAACGACTCCAAAAACGCTGCAAATACCTGTCCAGTGTCCCGGCGAACGATCGAACGCAACACTGCATTGGCCTCCAGCGTTGTCGAATCGATCCCCAACGTCTTGCCCCGTAATAATCCCGCCTCCTTTAACCGGGATAAAACCCACACAAATACCTTACATATGCACCTCCACACTCAGCCGCTTCCGCGTCTTGGACAGCGTACTGTGATCCGGAGGATGCTCGGTTACCGTGTACCCAAAAATGTACGCAACGAAATCGAATCATTACACCCCCGGCGCAAGCCCAGAACGTCCCATTCGCTCTGCATAAAACTCCTGACATGCCTCCTCCACAAACAAACCAAACTCATGCGTACAAAGCACCGAGTCCAATGCCTCATAAAATGCGTTGGAGGAGGACTGAATCTCCTGCCAACAGATACACACTCGCCCTGAATGCCGTCCTTTCGCTTTCCTAATGCCATGAATTTGGAGAGATAGATCTGAACATATATGCACTCCCCAAATATACCACACCCATCCCAGGGTTCCTGCCAAATTCCGACTTTATCCACAGGCTGCTAAATACTTCTGATTATTGATGCATGACACACATATACCCGTACTGGCAAAGATTTCTTCAATGTATCTCGGACCAACAGAGGATATTGGTACTCAGGCTCTCGGGCATATCCTTACTAATTCTCAACCTGCCCGGGATGCACTCTCAGAAATACTGCGAATTAGCGGTGCAGATGTGGGATGGATTGCAGAAGTAAAAACACAGGTTATTGGCGAGAGTGAAGCCTGGCCAGATATTGTCGCCTTCGGTGAAGATAAATCCAAATGCGTTCTGATCAAAACGGAATTCTGGGCAGGGCTGATCGAAAATCGGCCTCTCACTTACCTTAAGTCCTTTCTGGAGCAGACAACACCTACCTTGCTCTTCATTGCACCTCATGTCCGGCATGAATTTCTCTGGGCGGAGTTGAAGCGGCATATCAGGGAGTTGAAGACTGATATTACATTCAAGAACGAGGAGAGTTGTGATTCACTTTATAGTGCTTGTGTCGGGAGAATACACAGGTTAATTTTGATCAGTTGGACAAGTCTTCTTGATCGTATTGCAGCAAAAGTTTCTGCCGCTGACGATTTGAAAACGGAGGCTGACATTGTCCAGTTGCGTGGGCTTGCCGCTCACGAGGATTCCACGGCATTCATGCCGTGGAAGGCGAAAGAACTAAGTCCAAGTATTCCTCGCAAATTGATGGAACTAAGAAACCTCGTCGACAACGTAACAAATGAGTTGGCTGAACGTGGTTTGATCAATACGAAGAAGTTAGGATGCACGGTGCTGGCAACAAAGTATGTTCGGTACATGAATTTAGTCGGAGCTGATGATAATTATTCAGTCAAAGTGGGATTAGCCATTGACTATGAAAATTGGGCTACGATTCATGATACTCCTCTATGGCTAACATTAAAGGAAGATGATTCTAAGCTCAGCGAAGAGATCTGGACAAACTTGACTTCTTTACGCCAATCCGATCCGCCCGAGCTTTTTAAGAGTTGGAACTATCCACTGATCCCTATTGAATTACCCCTTTCCCTGGAGAGCGAAGCCCTGGTTGATACGATCGTTCAGCGCGTGGTATATATCGCAGACAAAATTGGTTGTGGCTTGAGATACTCGGAAATTCATAGCCTCTCACACTCATCATGTATGAGTAATAAACATATTCCCTTGCTGGCAAAGATATCCTCAATGTTCAAAGGACAGATGGAGGATGTCGCTGTTGAAGCGCTTGGACATATCCTCGCCTGCTCTCAGCCTGCACGGGATGCACTCTTGAATACCTTACGAATCGGTGGCGCGAAAGTGAGGCGGATCGTAGATGTTCAGACCCAGGCTTTTCTTCCGGAAGGTGCTTGGCCAGATTTGGCGGCGTATGGTGAAGATAATTCCACATGTGCTCTGATCGAAGCGAAATTCTGGGCTGGATTGACTAAAAATCAACCCTTGACCTATCTTAGATATCTCCCAGATGGGAAAGCATCCGCTTTGCTCTTCATTGCACCTCATGCTCGGCGTGAATCTCTTTGGGCAGAGTTGAAACAGCGCATCAAAGGATCAAAGGCAGATACTCGATTCGAGAACGAAGAGAGACATAAAGCACTTTTTAGTGCTCGTGTTGGAGAAACACACTGGTTGATCTTGGTCAATTGGACATGCCTTTTAGATCACATTGCAGCTAAAGTCTCTGCCTCAGGGGATTCACGCATTGAAGCTGACATTGCACAATTGTATGCCTTTACTTCTCGCGAAGCGCAAGAGGATATTATTACCACTCCAAAGCTCATGTCGTTGAAATCGGAGAAATTGAATTCAGATTCCCAACGCAAAATGCGGCCTATGCCCCATCTCTCAACTTGTCAGACTAGATATGCCGATGATGAATTGAGTCCAAATACAGCTCGTAGACTGATCCAACTAAGGAACCTCGTCGACAGCGTTACAAAACAATTGCACAGAAGAGGCTTAATCAGCTTAGAGGGTGTGCACGCCACACCGCAAAAAACAGGATACATGCGGTATATGAAATTTGTCGGAGCAGATCAAGAAATAGTGGTTGGAGCAGCATTGGC
>JAPOTE010000050.1 GCA_026709335.1 Bacteroidota bacterium
TCCTCTTTTATATCATAGTTAAACCCCTTATAAATATCCGGCATTGCCTTTTTAGCATACTTAACATCAATATGAAATTTTGAAAGGTTATCAATTTTTTTGGAGAAACACAAGATATATTCTTTGGTCGTTGCAGCACCTGACCCTTTTATCTGCCTGCCTTTGGAGTTACTCACCCACACGAAGTTATTTACAAAGTTCTCAGCACCAAATATTTCCATACAAACCTGAATCAAATTCTGCATCTCATTATCGTCAATGCTGATAAGAATAATCCCATCATCTGTCAATAGGTTTCGCGCTAAAATCAATCTGGAGTACATCATGTTTAGCCAATTAGAATGGTACCTTCCAGCAGAATCAGAATTGACTGATAACCTGTTTCCTTGGCTGTCTACTTGTCCAGTTATCTCATGATAATTTCTAAGATTATCAGCATAATTATCCTTGTACACGAAATCCTTTCCAGTATTGTAAGGAGGATCTATGTATATTAAACATATACCCCCCCCCAAATTTTCTGCATAAGTTTTAATACCTCTAAATTATCCCCCTCTATGTAGATATTTTGGGTTGTATCCCAATCTAAGCTATCCTTTTTTACTGGTCTCAATGTGCCTGTTGAAGGTTTGTGTGCCTCCCTTCGAGCCCAGGATTTTCCCGCCCAGGTAAATTGGTGAAATTCCTCATCTTGCTTGATCTCTTCTCCCAATAGTTGCTTTAGAACTCCGAAATCAATCTTTCCTTCGGTAACAGTTTCCGGGAACAACGACTTTATTTTATGAACATTCTCACTCACCATATCTAAACTTTGGCTTAGATCATCGCCTAATGTAATTTTTTTTATGCTCATTGCCTTTTAGTTTTTTTCCTCATGATCTGGAGATATTCTCTCTGGAAGTGGAAAGATTAAGCTGTATTAAGTTTGAAGGTATTCAGATAAAACAGCTAACCTCATAAGCTCCTTATCTCCTTAATGCCGTATCGCTTGAGAATTTGAAATGAATTGACCTTTTCAACATCCGTAAACCCATTATCCTTAAAAACAACCATACATATCTCGGGATTGTATTCCTTTTTCCAACGACCTATTTCTTCGGCTACTGAGCTATCAATATAATTTCCTAGGCAAACGAATAGTGATCCCTCCCCCACATTGAAAATTTTCTGGTTTCCAACTGTGCGCTCTTCAATGGGTAGAGATAAATCCAAACCATATTTGAGCAAAATTTCATAAAGTACATCCTCTTGTGACCTGCCCTCCTTGAGATTTTCAGCAGAATCATAAAGTGACTGCTCTAAGCTTTCAAGGCTTCCATCCCAACTCCTGATATTGGAACTATCCAATTTGAATACCTTGAAGCCAAGATCCATGGCCTCTGCTTTATCTGGATTTTCTCGTTTGATTTGTTTAACCGATTTACGAATACGCTCCTTTCCAATCTCCGTGATAGTTTCATAGCCGGCCTCATGTGCTTTGCTCTTTACATTGGGTTTTTCGGGTAGTTGAATCATTATATATTTTCTCCGAGCACCATCCTCAATATTGAGATTCATGATGGCATGAGCACTAGTGCTGGAACCTGAGAAAAAATCAAGGATAATTTCATTTGAATTCACATTACACCATTTCACTAATTGCTTGATTAGTCTCGTTGGCTTTGGGGTATCAAAAGGAACCCCTCCCTCATTTAACACATTCTTCATGTCATTATCAAAGCCTTCCCATAGGTCGCCAATGGCAACAGAACGCCTATACTCTGGCTTGTAGTGATCTGTAACCCTCAGAGTCTGATTGAATGAGATTAACTGTCGGAGGCTACCTCTACCATTATTCGTTCGAAAAACTAAATAATCCTTATACCTCACGATGCATCCCCGTTTTACCTTACTGTCAATCTCGAGAGGGATTTTTAAATTACAATCGACATCTTGATATATTTTGTCCGAATAATCATTGATCAGCAACTGATTAAATTCCTTATCAATTTCCATCAAGATCGAAATATTACTCAAGGCTATTTTCAAATTGTATTTGTGGAAGTAACCTTTAAGCCTCTCATTTGCTTTGATATACTCCAAAAGGCTACCCTTATTTAAGTATTTGTCAAGCATGATTGAAAAGTGGGTATCAAAACGCTCGTTAGTAGGCATATACAAAGGCTTGAAATCTCCTGCGCTTTTTGATTTTGCGTACACGACAACGTAATCCTTGGTTTTTACCAAAGTGGTCCGCAGACCAGTAGCACGAGTCCCAAATACTCCATTAGCGGTTTCAACAACTATCTGACCTATAAAATTCTCCTCGCCATAGACATCATTCATTAGCATCCTTAGATTGTGTACTTCGTGATCATCTATTGAGACAAAAATTACTCCATCAGATTGGAGAATATTTTTTGCCAAAATCAACCTTGGATACATCATATTCAACCAATTTGAATGATATCTCCCATCAGAATCGGAATTGGTAGATAGCCTGTTTCCCAAGCTGTCAATCTGCCCTGTTATCTCATGATAGTTTCTTAAATTGTCAGTGTAGTCATCTCTGTAAACAAAGTCCTTACCTGTATTATAAGGGGGATCTATATAAATCATTTTTACCCCCCCCCCCCATAACTTTTTTGCAGGAGCTTGAGTATTTCTAAATTATCCCCCTCAATATATAAGTTTTGCGTAGTGTCCCAACACAAGCTCTCCTCTTTTGCGGGTCTCAGCGTACCCGTTGAAGGCTTGTGAGCCTCTTTTCGAGCCTGAGATTTTCCTGCCCAAGTAAAGCGATAAATTTCTTCTTCATATTCAATCTCTTCACCCAATAACCGCCGTAAAATCCCGAAGTCTATTTTATCCTCTGTAACAATTTCTGGAAATAATTTTTTGAGTTTCTGGACATTTGCATTCACTAGATCCAAGCTTCGGTTTAGATCGTCCTTCAATTTGGTCTCATCAATACTCATCAATAGATAATATAATTCTTGTTGTTATTCGTGAACGAAAGCTGTATACCCATAGAATAACACATCTACTAATTTGTTCAGATGGAAAGAACGGCTTCACAATTTGCCAAGTTTGGGTTCAGTCTCTGAGATAGGTAGTCATTGCAAGAACGCAAAATATCCAGATCAGAGGATTTCTAAACGATCGCGATAGGAATCCGAGTTTGGGAAGCCCGAGCAAATTGATTGCTTTTGCTTGAAAACGTGAAGAATTGATCTTGTTTTAGCCTAAGAATAAGTGGTAACAATCACTAGATTCGCATCCTTGGATAACCCAAATTCTAATAAGAAACAGAGGTTTTGATGTCCCTTAAAAAGACTCTAATGTAACGTTGAATATCGTTTACTTTCAAAATTTCAAACAAAAAAGGAAATCAATGTCTCAGGTGATGAATCACAAACCGAAAGATTCTCCACAGGCACAGGTTCGGGCCGCCTGAGGATTGGAAAAATGGAACCCTTTACCCTCCAACCCATCAGTAAAATCCAACTCGGTACCATCCAGATAAAGGCTACTGCGACGGTCTACGACAACCGATAACCCGTTTATATCAAATTGAGCATCTCCGTCCTGTAGCTCAGTATCCCATCCCAAATCATACGTCAGGCCTGAGCAACCACCCTGAATAACGGACAGGCGCACATAGGCCTTATCGAGGTCTATATTTTCCTGTGTGGCGACCATACGAATCTGTTCGCCTGCACGCTCAGTAATCTTTAAAAGCATATGAAAATTGATCTTGAATTGGAATGTATCAGATATTGCCTTTAGGAACGAAGATGGTTCCTGAAGGTTTACCGTAGTTCTATAGCTCAGGAGGAAATTTGCATATCCCAACACCTAAAATGGTTTTGCAACTCATATGAACACGGATACTCAGTACCTACATGAAGTAGCCGAAAGCGATTACGAACATGGCTGGTCAACGGACATTGTTTCGGATACAATCCCGAAAGGCTTAAACGAAGATGTGATTCGGCTCATCTCGTCAAAAAAGAATGACCCTGACTGGATGCTTGAGAACCGTCTTCGAGCATTTCGACACTGGGAAAAACTTGCCGCGGATACCGATAAATATCCGCGCTGGGCGCATCTTCAATATCCGGAAATCAATTTTGATGAGATCAGCTATTACTCTGCTCCGGGGAGCAAGCCTCGTTATGAAAGCCTTGATGAGGTTGACCCTGAGTTGATCAAAACATTTGAAGCACTGGGAATTCCTCTTGAAGAACAAAAAGTGCTTGCAGGCGTGGCCGTGGATGCCGTTATCGACAGCGTATCCGTAGCAACAACCTTCAAGGAAGAGCTTGCCAAGCTCGGTATTATATTCTGTTCGTTTACCGAGGCCATTGAAAATCATGGAGATTTGGTTCGGAAGCATATGGGAAGTGTGGTACCTCATACTGACAACTTTTATGCTGCCCTCAATGCGGCGGTGTTTAGCGATGGATCGTTCTGCTATATTCCGCCTGGAGTCCGTTGCCCTATGGAGCTATCCACCTATTTTCGAATCAATCAAGCCGGAACAGGACAGTTTGAACGTACACTGATTGTGGCGGAGGAAGGATCCTATGTATCCTACCTTGAGGGATGCACCGCACCGCGTCGAGATGAGCATCAACTCCATGCTGCTGTTGTGGAAATCATCGCACACAAAGATGCCGAAGTCAAATATTCCACAATCCAAAACTGGTACCCTGGCGATAACGAAGGAAAAGGCGGGGTATTCAATTTTGTTACGAAACGAGGAATCTGTGAAGGCACCGGATCCAAAATTTCCTGGACTCAATTGGAAACAGGTTCCGCAATCACCTGGAAATACCCGAGCGTGATTCTGAAAGGAGATCACTCAATTGGAGAATTCTATTCCGTTGCATTCACCAAAGGTCGCCAGCAGGCGGATACCGGAACTAAAATGCTCCATATAGGACGCAATACATCCAGCTCCATTATTTCCAAAGGAATTTCTGCCGGACGTTCCAATAACAGCTATCGCGGATTAGTTCGCATCAATAAAGGCGCAGAGAATGCACGTAATTTCACTCAATGCGACTCCATGCTTCTGGGAGATCGATGCGGAGCACATACGTTTCCATACCTAGAAATTCAGAACCCAACCGCTCAGGTAGAACACGAAGCCACCACTAGCAAGGTCGGTGAAGATCAGATGTTTTACTGTCAACAACGGGGAATTAGTGAACAGGATGCCATCAAACTCCTAGTGAGCGGATTCTGTCAGGAAATTCTAGCCAAGTTACCAATGGAGTTTGCCGTAGAGGCACGAAAACTTCTTGCCATTGAACTGGAAGGATCCGTTGGATAAAACACAGCGGGTTTTACCTGTCAATATTACGAGGAATGAAATCAATTTTAGAAATCAGGGGGCTAAAGGCCTCCGTTGAAGATATGCCTATCCTGCGGGGGATTGACCTCACAGTCAATGCCGGAGAAGTTCACGCCATCATGGGCCCTAATGGGTCAGGCAAAAGCACTCTAGCTTCCGTTCTCGCGGGAAATGAAGACTACGAGGTTGACGGTGGAACCGTTGAGTATCTCGGAAAGGATCTACTGGAAATGGATGTAGATGAACGTGCCCGTGAGGGGGTGTTCCTTGCGTTTCAATATCCTATTGAACTCCCCGGAGTCAGCACTATGAATTTCCTGAAACAGGCAGTGAATTCAGTACGTGAACACCGTGGGCAAAAGCCTCTCGGTGCTGCTGAATTACTGCGACTTGCCAAGGAGAAAGCGGCTCTGATTGAACTGGACACTCGCCTCAAGCAACGCTCGGTTAATCAAGGCTTCTCTGGTGGAGAAAAAAAGCGAAATGAGATTTTCCAGCTAGCCATGCTGGAGCCAACACTCGCCATCCTGGACGAGACTGACTCCGGGCTTGACATTGATGCGCTCCGAAGTGTTGCCAACGGGGTTAATCTATTACGCACACAGGAACGCGGGTTCTTGATCATTACCCACTATCAGCGTCTGCTGAATTATATCGTACCCGATTTTGTTCATGTGATTGCTGGTGGACGCATTGTTCGGTCTGGAGACAAAGAACTCGCACTTGAACTTGAGAAGCGGGGATATGATTGGGTACAGGAGGAACTAGCAGCTTAACAGAAAAGAATGGCTGAATTGATTGATCATCGTGTGGAAGATCGTTTTTTAGCGGCCTATGAGCGCTATCAATCTCTGAATGGTACTTCTGAACCACTTTCAGATCTCTCAAAAAAAGCGATTGAAAGATTTGCTGAGATCGGTTTCCCCGCACGGAAAAATGAGTCATGGAAGTACACGAACATAACTCCGATCATTGGACGCACCTACCAGATGGCTAGCACAGCCCGTGCTGCGACCAAAGGAATCGCTGGATTGACGACTCATGTGGCTGTGTTCATCAATGGACGATTCACACCGGAAGCATCTCAATTAGATCAGTTGCCTCCCGGGGTTTCAGTCAAGAGCCTTTCTGCAACAGCCGAACATGAATTGGTGCAGACCCACTTGGGGAATTACGCTGACTACACTGACGAATCCTTTACAGCTCTGAACACGGCCTTTCTCAAAGACGGTGCAGTCATAAGTATTGAATCCGGCTGTAAGCTTGACCATCCCGTTCACATCATTCACATTGTGGCAAATGATGAGGCAACCATTGTTCAGCCCAGAACTCTCATCCATGCAGCGGATCATGCTTCCGCACAAATCATCCAGTCAACCGAGTTCAGGGGATCGACTTCCCTACTGATGAACGCAGTCACGGAGATTTACGTTGGAAACGAAGCTCATGTTGACTTCCTGGATCTACAGGTGGGTACCCCTCATGTCAGCCGCATCACAAATCTGAGCGTGTATCAGAAATCTCAGAGTAAATTTGAAAGTGATGTATTCACGTTCGGTGGTGAGTTGACTCGAAACAATTTATCCATTCTGGCCGATGGTGAAAACTGTGAAAGCCTGCTTCATGGACTCTTCATGGCACGCGGAAACTCGCACATTGATAACAATACCTTTGTTGATCATGCCAAGCCAAATTGTTACAGCTCCGAATACTACAAAGGAATCTTGGATCACCAATCAGTTGGGGTGTTTAATGGTAAAGTTCTTGTACGCGAGGACGCACAATTGATCAACGCATATCAAACGAATCGGAGCATATTGCTCTCCGATACTGCACGAATGTATTCTAAACCTGCACTGGAGATCTATGCTGATGATGTCAAATGCTCTCATGGGGCTACAACCGGACAGTTGGACAAAGATGGTTTGTTCTATCTTCGTTCACGTGGAATTCCAGAAGAAGAGGCTCGCCGGCTTATGTTAACCTCTTTTGCCGGTGATATTATTGAAAAAGCACCTGTTGCATCTCTGCATGAGTTGCTCTACGATCATGTGGAGTGCATGCTGCGTTGAGGCGGGCATCCCGCACAATGTCACACCATACCAATATAGATGATGCCCGAATCAGGGCTGATTTTCCAACACTGCATCAGCAAGTGTATGGTCAACCTTTGATCTACTTGGATAGTGCGGCTTCTTCTCTCAAGCCTCAGTGTGTCATTGACTGTTTAACAAATTACTATGCCAACGAGCACAGCAATGTGCACCGGGGAGTTCACTACTTGAGTCAACGTGCCACAGATCGTTACGAATCCGCTCGTCAACGCATTGCAAAATTCATTGGGGCACCAAGCGAGCGCTCCATCGTCTTCACGCGAGGAACCACCGAGGCAATCAACCTGGTTGCCGGTACCTATGGCCGCAAGTATATTCAGTCAGGAGAGGAAATTCTGACTACGGTGATGGAGCATCACTCAAACCTAGTCCCGTGGCAATTGCTTGCACAGGAGCGTAATGCGCAGCTACGTGTTCTTGATGTATCCTTAGCCGGTACAATAAGTGTTGATACCTTTGTGAATCAGATGAACGACAGAACACGCCTCATCGCATTAGGGCATGTATCCAACAGCTTGGGCACGCTTCATCCGGTAGAAGAGATTATTGCAGAAGCACATAAACGAAATATTGCTGTTCTCCTGGATGGAGCACAGGGTTTACCTCATCTACATCTAGACATGCAGTCCCTGGATTGTGATTTTTACTGTGCGAGTGGACACAAGGCCTACGGACCGACCGGCATCGGATTTTTGTACGCAAAAGAGAATATCCTGGAAGATCTTCCGCCATGGCACGGGGGTGGGGACATGATTGAAGAAGTTCGCCGCACTTCCTCTACATGGGCGGACATTCCTCACAAGTTTGAAGCGGGCACCCCGAATATCGCAGGTGTCATTGGAATGGCGACGGCGATTGACTATCTTGACAATATTGGAATGGATGTTCTTCGAGAAAGGGAGGAGGCTCTTCTGGAATATGCAGATAGAGAGATCAGAACAGTTCCAGGCTTGGAGATTGTTGGAACTGCCTCCGAAAAAATTGGTGTTCTAAGCTTTCTTCTTGAAGGGCACCATCCCTATGATATCGGTTATGAATTGGATCAGGCTGGCATTGCAGTGCGAACAGGGCATCATTGCACCATGCCGCTCATGGAGTACTATGGGATTCCTGGCACAGTTCGTGCTTCTTTTGGAGCATACAATTCAAGAGAAGATGTTGATGCTCTGGTAGCAAGACTTAAAGAAATTGCCGCTAAGTCTTCCACACAGAAAAATCCAGTGGAAGATCAGATCCCTCTATCTCCACCTACGGACGAATCTATAGAAGCTCGTAAAGCCGCTTTACTTGATGACCTGGAAATTTTCGATGACGCCGATGAACGGCGTGAATATCTGATTGAACTCGGTGAAAATCTTGTGGCATTGGACACATCACTGAAAACTGAAGAAAACAGAATCCATGGATGTCTGGCAATGGTTTGGCTATGTAGTACGGTAGAGAATGGACGTATATATTTTCAGGCAGACAGTGACGCTCTGATTACACGTGGAATGATTGCACTTTTGATCCGACTAATGGATGGGCAATTCCCGCAATCCATTCTTAAGACTGATCTGTTTGCATTGATTGACGAGATCGGATTGCCCAGTCTCATTACCGCGCGCCGGAAAAATGGTCTGAACAGAATGATTGAACGTATCCAAAAAGAAGCATCTCTCGCTGAAAGCCTATGAATTGTGAAGTGGTAGATAATGCCAAAACTGTAGGATTGGCGGAGGAGGTGATCGCATCTATCCGGCAGGTCTATGATCCCGAGATCCCAGTCAATGTATATGATTTGGGACTCATCTACAAGGTCAGACTTGACGAAGATGACCGTGCATTCGTGACCATGACCCTAACTACTCCGAATTGCCCGGTCGCTGACAGCCTCCCTAGCCAAGTTGAGTCTGTTGTCATGCTCACGGAGGGAGTTACCGATGCACATGTAGAGCTCACATTTGAACCTCCTTTCACTATTGACATGATGAGTGATGAGGCGAAGCTTGAACTTGGCTTCCTTTAGTTTTTTCTCAGCTTGAGGCAGTTGGCTTATAAGTTAAGCAGCGGATTGTCGGATTTGATTCATTCATCAACCTATTGAATTATATCGATAAATTAGCACAATCGTGAATTAACAGGTTATTACGCCTCCTCCACGGGAATCTCTTTTTTTGATTCAGCAACTACGGATGGGCATTTTTGAATACGATTTAAGTTTGATCCATCAACCCATCCGGAAGCTATGAGAATCCGGTTATTACTACTTCTATCGGCTTTCTTTTCTCCTACGGCAATCGCCCAAGATCAGCCTGAGTATGTTTCTGGCGTGATTGTAGTACAATTCGCACCGGAGGTGGCATATAAAGCGGGGATCCGTACAGGCCTCCAGGAATTTGACACTAAAGCCACGCTGTATCAAATTCACTCCATTGAGCGTGTGTATCCGTTTCTGGATCATGTGGAGCCTACACCGAAGACGCGACAAAACATCTTGGCGCTCCGCCGCACCTACTATGTGCGCTATCATGCAAAGATAGAACCTGAACAGGTTGTAAAGGACCTATCTAAGGCCGATGGAGTGATTTATGCTGAACCTGTGGGGATTCAACGCACACTGACCTATCACCAGAGTACGATTCCAAATGATCCATTATATGCCAATCAAACCGAACTCCAACAATTACGCATACCTGAGGCTTGGAATGTGATTAAAGCAGAAGATGGTTCTCCTCGGGTTGTTATTGCAATCGTAGATTCGGGGGCTAACTGGAAACACGAAGATCTTATCGGCAATGTATGGACGAATCCTAATGAAATCCCTGATAATGGAATTGATGATGACAACAACGGATTTATTGATGATGTGCATGGCGTGAACTTTGCCAATGGGGATGATACGAACAATGATCCCACAAATTTTTATGACTACAATCACGGTACCATTGTCGCAGGAGCAGTGGGAGCAATGGCAGACAACGACATAGGTATTGCGGGGGCGGCTTGGAATGCGGAGATCATGCATATCGACGCTTCATTTAATTCTCGTGTGACTGGTGGCTTTGGTTATGAGGGGATTCTATATGCCGCAGCGAATGGTGCAGACATCATTAACACAAGTTGGGGAAGTATCAGCCGCCGTGTGCGATCTCGCTTCCAAAATGAAACCTTAGATCTGGCGACAGATCTGGGGGCCCTCATCGTAGCGGCAGCAGGCAATGAATCCAGGAATTGGGCCCTTCTCTCTCCTGCATCGCATCCGCGAGTGTTATCAGTGGGGGCAACCCAAAAAAATACTCGAAAGCTGACAGGCTTCACAAATTATGGGGAAAATGTTAGTGTATTCGCGCCAGGATCAGGAGTTTGGACTACTGGATTGAAGGGAGGATATAGAACTGCGAGTGGAACATCTCTAGCCAGCCCGCTTGTAGCAGGCATCGCAGCTCTGGTGAAAACCAAGCATACCGATTGGACACCGGATATGATTCGAGAGCATATTCGACTTACCAGCGAAAACATAGACAGAGATAATCCCTCATACACTGGTGAGATGGGGCATGGGTTCGTAAATGCACTGAAGGCGGTTCAAGAGATTCCCTCCTCCCCCGCAGTGAGACTCATAAACTCAAACTGGACAGATAACGATGGTGATTTCATAATTTCGCCTGGAGACTCTGTGACCGTAAAAGCGACCCTCACAAATTATCTGATAGACGCACATCAACTTCGTATTTCTATCGCGGAGATAGGATTATATCCGTTTTTGAATTGGCAGACCCGTGAAGTCTCGGTTGGCTTTCTTGGCAAGGGAGATTCCGTCACGGTTGAATTTGAATTCCAAGTGGCACCCAATAGCCCAACAAATCAACTGACTCGATTCCTAGTTCAGGTCCAGGACGGCGCATTTTTGGACATTGCAGGATTACTTTACATGTCAGTCAACCAATCGGTGGCAGACTTACATCAAGTTTTAAGAGCACTCTATGTCTCAACGAATGGGGATCAATGGGACAGCAACTCAGGTTGGGATGTTAATGGTACTATGCCTGAACGCATTCGGTGTGCTGGATGGCATGGCCTATCTTGTCGTGACGGAATTCTGATTGGAATTGACCTTTCCAGAAATTCCCTGACTGGTCAACTTCCGCCTGAACTGGGTAACCTAGCAATGCTGAGATCGTTGGATCTAAGTGATAATCAGTTGTCCGGCCCGATTCCATCTGAATTGGGAAATCTGACAAATCTAAAAAATCTGAACCTGTGGCGCAATAAACTGACCGGCTCGATTCTATCTGAGTTGGAAAATTTGGCAAATCTGGAATATCTGAACCTGGGTCGTAACCAACTTACTGGCCCGATTCCACTCGAACTGAGAAACTTGGTAACATTGGAACAGCTGGGATTACATTCTAATCAGCTAATTGGTCCGATTCTGCCTGAGTTGGGGGATTTAGTGAATCTGAAATTGTTGCGGGTGTGGGGCAATCAGCTTACCGGCCCGATTCCACCCGAACTGGGAGATCTGACAGGATTGAAAACCATGGGGCTGCACTCCAATCAACTGATGGGGGAGATTCCGCCCGAATTAGGCAATCTGATAAATCTAGAATGGCTGGATCTATACAACAATCAATTATCAGGTTCAATTCCTCGTAGCTTTCTGCAACTGCAAGGGCTTTCTATTTTGCGTTTTAATGGTAATTCAGGTCTATGTGCTCCGTCGAATGATGAGTTTCAAGCGTGGTTGAGCATGATCCAAACTGTTGCCGGCCCGAGATGCACTCCCTCCGTATCCATTGAGCAAAAAACTGTCTTACCTACGGAGTTTACTCTACAAGGCAACTACCCAAACCCGTTTCGAACATCTACCAGAATACAGTTTGATTTACCCCATCCTGCCCGTGTAGCCGTTGAGGTTTTGGATGTGACGGGTAGGCGCACCCTACTACTTTCGCCTATTGATGTATCCGCGGGCTGGAACCGAGAAATCAATCTCCGTAACTTATCCCTTCCCTCAGGGACATACCTCTATCGATTGATAGTTGATTCTCCTGATGGCAATTCTTTGCATACCGGACGCTTCATACGAGTTCGATGAAATCTACGGTTACACACACGAAATCATCGAACAAATCATCAACCTACAGGAATCGGTTATTCATACCTGTTAGTCTTTTGTTGTCGGTTGGATTACTGTTCCTTCATACGTCATCTGCAGAAGCACAGACATCCTCCGTCAGAGGGTTCGTAACTGATGCCTCTGACGGTCAGGCACTCCAAGGGGTAAACATCGCTCTTCGGGATACTGCGGGGAACTTGCGAGGAGGCGTTGCCAATGATGATGGCTTTTTTATTGTTGTCCGGCTTCAACCAGGTCGATGGTTTCTGCGGGCCTCGTTCATCGGCTATGAAACGTTTGTAGATACTCTGGACTTGGGTAAAGATCAGGTTGAACGACTCTCTATCTCACTCTCTCCTGGTGTTGAATTGGATGGACTTGTGATTGAGGGGGAACGTGAAGGAGGGGCAACCATTGCCGCAGGGATTCAAACAGTCCGGCCAGCTGACTTGGATCTCGTACCAACACCGGATGTCTCGGGAGACCTTGTTTCCTATCTCTCTGCCATGCCGGGAGTTGTGTCGATTGGCGATCGAGGCGGCCAAGTATTTATTCGCGGCGGCGAACCATCTCATAACCTGACTTTACTGGATGGGATGTATATCTATCAGCCCTTTCATATTCTTGGATTTTATTCAGCTTTTTCCTCAGACCTACTCCGAAATGCAGACATCCATGCAGGAGCATTTAGCAGCAGATACTCAGGCCGGATGTCCTCGGTTATAGATGTATACACTCGTAATGGGAACTTGCAAAAATCACGCAGAACATTTTCAGCGGCCCCTTTCGTGAGTATGGGAATCCTTGAAGGACCTGTAAGTCGAGGTCGGATGTCTTATCTGCTTTCGGGACGTGCTTCAACCATTGAACGAGTAGCATCCAGCTATGTCAGTCAACCGGTCCCCTATAATTTTGGAGATTTTTTTGGGAAAATTCACTGGATTATCAGCGATAGTCACCAAGCTTCAGTAAGCGCTATCCACACATATGACCGCGGTACGCTAGGGGTCGCCGCCCATGAAGACAGTGACGAAATTCGCTGGAACAATACAGCATATGGTGCGCGCTGGCTGGTAGCGCCTCCAAGCCTGCCCATGCTGGGGGAGGTTCTTTTTTCAGTATCTCTCCTGAATATGGAACGAGGCCCTAAGGAGGAAGCGAACCGTTCCAGTGCTATCGATGGGTTTAATCTCTCCGTCAACCTCACCAACTACGGTCGCCGTACAAATGTGGACTGGGGATTCCATCTTCGTGCACCGAGACTTGATGCACGCTTGGATGGACTCTTTCAAAATTTGGATTTCAGCAGTGATCGAGTTCTTTCAACCGGCGCCTACTTTGAGCCTGAATTTAGCTTTAGCTCCAGACTGAAGGGGCGCGCCGGCTTGGTCGCAGAATTCTTGGGGGACCAGGGATTTCATTTTGAACCGCGAGTGCGGATCATCTATGAACTGGATCAACATCAATTCAGCGTGGCTGGAGGCCTCTATCGTCAGGAAATGGTGGGGCTGAATGACCGCAGGGACGCCACCAATGTGTTTACTGCATGGACTGGATCCCCTACGGGATCTCTTCCAAATTCAGTTCATGGATTACTTGGATACAGTACCTCACTCTATAAAAACATCAATATATCTGTGGAATTATTCTACAAGAATTTTTCCAGCTTATTTGTCTCCGAATGGACAGCATTTCCCCGATTTACCACACGCCTCCAGGAAGCATCCGGGCGCGCTCTGGGAGCTGACTTGCGATTGGAGTTTCGAGGAGCAACCTTCTATAGCTTCGTCAATTATGGCCTTTCCTCTGTGGAATACAATGCCATGCAGGAATTCATTCCAATCTGGTTTGACTCAAACGAGCTTCGATATCGCCCGCCCCATGACCGTAGGCATCAAATCAATGCACTCATCAACTTCACATGGAAGAATTTTGATTTCAGCGCTCGATGGAATTTCGGAAGCGGTTTACCTTATAACCAGATTCGAGGGTTTGATGGCTTCATCTTGCTGGATGGCCCCGTAGATGTTGCTTCTGACCCGGGTGTACTTCGAATCATCTATGACCGACCCTATGAGGGAATTCTACCCAATTACCATCGGCTGGACATATCCGTTGACCGTGTATTTCAATATGGTGATGATTCATTTATTACAATCCAAGCCGGTGTGATAAACATCTATAACCAATCCAATTTGTTTTCACTCGACGTATTTACAACCGAGCGGAATTATCAATTACCAATCATTCCCACTGCTGGTATAAAATTTGAATTTTAATGCACTGGATTCATTTCTTCTTCGCTCGTATGATGATTCTGCTCATGACTGTAATGGTCAGCAGTTGTGATCAATCCATTGATCCTATCATTGGTGAAGATCGCCCATTCACGATTTGGGGCTACCTGGACGCCAATGCTGAAGTCCAGCGGATTCGTGTATTTCCAATTAGAGATCAATTTAATGTGGATCCTTCTGCACAAATTGACGCAGCCGTAACCTCAACCAACCTGACCACAGGAGAGATTCACACATGGAACCTCAGTAAGGCAGATAATTCTATTGATAATGACAGTACTGGCGGGTATGTGTTTGAGGCAAAATTCAGCGCCGAATATGAAAAAAGTTATCGTCTTTCAGTCCGGCGTTCTGATGGTGCTGAATCCAGTGCAGAGGTTACAATTCCCCCATCTGTTGACGTCCAACTCACTGATGAGCGTAATCGTACCATTGTTCCTGTCGAGATTATTGGTAAGCCCCCGAACCTCGTGGATGTGTTTGTTCTGTATGATGCAGTCACTTTGCCTCCCGGAAATCCATGGCCACCCGGATCCGTTACGCCAGCTGGAATTCCATTGCCCGTTGAGGTATCCTACTCAGGCCAAGAAGAATCTACAGCAGATGGTTGGATCTATGATGTGAACTTGCGCGAAGATTTTGCACTTGTTCAAGAGAAATTTGCGCTTAATTGCTTGCGCACTGATCTGATTGCACTACGGCGAATATATTTCCGTTTTTTGGCTGCTGATGAGCAGTGGTCGCCTCCTAATGATTCGTTTGACCCAAACCTTTTGATTGAGCCAGGCACACTCTCAAATATTGAGAATGGATACGGCTTTTTTGGGGGTGGCTACACGGTTTCGATAGGCTGGATCCCGACAGGGGCTGTGTTGCGAAATATTGGATATCGCACTGCGAGCCCCTGTCCTCTCATGCCTCAAAACACTCTCGAATGTCAATTGCCTCCTGATCCCTGCCTTGATGACGGGTAAACCCGATCTGGCGCCCTATTTGACTGATCTATCGGGTCAAACCGAAACGCCATCGGATTCAATTTCACCAGTTCATTCGAGTTGTGGCTTTCGCATACTGGAAATTACCCTTCAAGTCAAGTGAAAATCCTGATACTCCTGCGGCATCTCTTGGCAAATTTCCTGGCTACTAGAATTGGGGCGAAAGTTTATTGATTTTTTCAGTAATTCGCTCAATATTTTTCGAATTTATAAATATTGATGCACCTATTAGTTCAGGTATACGTATAAGGTCTTGTTAGCAGTGATTGCAGTTCATCGAAATCTCTTCTAACAGGTTAAAACACTTCACTCTATCAGACGTCGAAAGACATAATTTTTATGCAAGATCGCGAGCAAGGCACCGTTAAATGGTTTAATTCTGAGAAAGGTTACGGCTTTATTCAGCGGGATAACGGTGAAAAAGATGTATTTGTACACTACTCAGAAGTCAACAAAGATGGCTACAAATCCCTTGACGAGGGACAGCGAGTAGAGTTTTCCGTAACTGAAGGAAATAAGGGCCTCCAGGCGCAAAGCGTGGATCCTATTTAGGGTTTCAATCCTACACTTCCCTGTTCAAAATCATATACAGGGAAGTGCCTGATTGATGTGGACATAACAGCAATCAACCCGTTTGGGACTATTGGGAATAATCTCCCGAGGTCTGTGGTGGGATCGGCGAAAGCACTCTGATTCAACCAAGGCTATGCATGGCTTCTTTCGGCAGAGCTTGTTCCAGTATATGGTTCAAGCTCTGCATGACTGACCTTTGTCTAACATGCAAATGCTTGGATGATCTGCATGTCCCACCTGGTTGGAAGTCTACTAATTCCCAAGCGGGTAGATATCCGTGTGAGAATGTATGAGGTGGTGATTGCCACCTCAAGTTAGCCTATTCTGCTTACTCGAGGATCTCTATCCAGGTCAACTGAATGCATTTCTGAGGAGTTCCAAACTCTTCGGAATGGCAGTCTGTTCATTCTCTTTGCCCTCAAATTCCAGTGAGACATACCCGACATAGTTATGTCGGCGCATCATTTCTGCGATACGAGAGTAATCCAAATCCAGTGTATACCAAGTTCCTCCTCCATAATAGGTCTTGGCCTGCATTAGAATTGTATACGGGGCCAATTTCTCAAGTTTATCATATGGATCTTCCAAAAAATTTCCCGTATCCAGAGTGACCTTGAGCCAAGGGGAATCAATGGCTTCTACAATTCTTAACACTCCTTCAGGTGTTCGTCCAAGTCCCCAGTGGTTCTCCAAACCAAGAAGTACTCCACATTGTCGGGCTTTGGGAATCAATCGTTCAATCGCATCAATTACCCATACAAATGCCTCCTCTTCTGTGTACCCTTCCAGTGGTGGTTCAATTCCCCGATTATCCATGAGTGCGGTAAAAGATTCGGATGTTCCCCATCTCCCTGTATTGAGGCGCATCGTTGGAATTCCCAATTCATAGCAGAGTTCTATCTGATGAATTGTTTCGTTGATGTTGCGCTGTCGTTCCTCGGCATCGGGAGACACAAACCCCTGATGCGTAGAAAACCCCATCAAATCCAAGCCATTCACAAAAGCTCTTCGCTTGAGACCCTGCAAATAATCAGGTTCTTCGGACTCCATTTGAATATGCAGTAATTCAATTCCATCAAATCCCATGGCCGCTGCCTGATCAATACACTTCTCAATAGGATAGTTTTGCTTTGGACCGTTAAATCGCCAGAATGAGTACGTTGAGACTCCGATAGGATTTGGTCGAGTACTCTGGACAAGCTCAGAAGAGGCAGCAGGAAGTACTGTAAACCCTGTCGCGGCTGTAGCAGCAGTTTTTAGAAAATTGCGTCGATGCGTCATGGTATTGATATTATTGAGGGATAATCTGTTGATGTCGGTAAATTACGGAAATTATGATATATGCACATGAGCAAAGAAACAATGACTCGTAACTTCATTGCCAGTTCTTCTACGTAACCTGATTTGTCCATGTAGAGCATTTAGAGCATGACCTAAATTACGGGTTCACCTACAATTCAATACCCTAAAGATGAATAGGCAAGCACGTGATAAATTACGGCTACGTTATGAGCAAGAATTGTTCGAACGTGTCCTCCCGTTTTGGGAGCAACATTCCCTAGATTTGAAGTATGGAGGGCTATTTAATAACCTAGATCGGGATGGAACTGTCTACGATACTACGAAACATATGTGGCTGTTGGCACGCCAGGTATGGATGTTCAGTAAACTGTATCGCATGGTTGAACCACGTCAATCATGGCTCTCCATTGCCGAAAGCGGAATGACATTCCTGGCTAAACATGCCCTTCGCCCTGATGGGCGGGTATTTTTTGCTGTCGCGCGCAATGGCCAACCAATTTACCAACAGCGAAAAATATTTTCGGAATGTTTCTACGCTTTGGCTCTGGCAGAATACGCTCGCGCGATTGACCATACTGAACACCTTGAGGAAGCCATGCGAATGGTCGAGCGAATTTGGGATTGGGCTTACGATTGGTCCAAAGTGAACCGCCCATCCCTCTCAGGTGCTGCTCCGGCACAAATGCTCGCAGTCCCCTTGATGCTGCTTCATCTGATTGATGAGGTGATGATAAGCACTGACTGTTCCTCCGAAATCAATGATTGCTTTAAGCGAATCGCATTGCATGTACACGGTAATCACACATTTGAATATGTGTCCCCGGACGGCCACCGTCTGGATGGGCCAAACGGGCGACTGATCAATCCCGGCCATGTGATTGAGGCAGGCTGGTTTCTTCAGAAAGCAGCCACCAAAGTTGGAGACTCAAGCATGATTGAATTTTCCCGAAGCATGATCCGCAATAGTCAGTCGGTGGGATGGGACGATGTTCATGGAGGGCTTTATTACTTTGTTGATGCTGAGGGATTCAGTCCGGTGCAACTGGAATGGTCTATGAAACTTTGGTGGCCACATTGTGAAGCTCTGTATGCACACCTGCTTAATTATGCGAATACCTCTGATTCGAAAGATCTCGTATCTTTTCAGAAAATAGACGACTATGTTTTCAGCCATTTTGTTGATCCAGAATATGGGGAATGGTATGGTTACTGTGACCGAGAAGGGCGTGTCACTCACCGCTTCAAGGGGGGACCATATAAGGGGTGTTTCCATGTACCACGGGCCCTCCTGCTCTGTTGGCAACTCCTCCAGCACTGGCCGCTCAGTGCAGACTAACACCTTTTGCCGTATTCCTGGATACATGCCACCAATGAACACCTGATGACTGTCGTTACCTTTACGTTTCTTGACTGGTTCTGGGTTGGGCTTTTCCTGCTACTCATGGTAGGGAGTGGAATCTTGTTCTATCGGCTGGGGAAACGCTCAGAGTCTGACTTTTTTCTGGCTGGCAGAGGCCTCCCTTGGTGGCTTC
>JAPOTE010000069.1 GCA_026709335.1 Bacteroidota bacterium
AGCCCATGACCATCTTGCGCGATGCGACGACAGGCCGGATTCGGGGAATTCTCGATGGAGACCTAGACAAGTCGACTCTGGGCATGATCGCAATTAGCGACGAAAACACTCAGAATATTCAAGTCCTATTCAGCCGGGGGATTCCCAATTCTACGGATGTGAACCGGTGAGAAAATCAAACAGAATAGGCTTGTCTGGCCTACTCCGAACGCAACTCTTATGTTCAGATGCGCATTCTTCTGCCAGCCGTATTTTATCTGTGAGCTTGGGCTTTGTAAGTCATACAAGGTATTACTAGAATGCATGCCATGGCTTAAATCACACTGCGGTATCAGATGCAGTTGATTGTTTACCTTGCTTGTCTCTTTTTTGAGGTTGATTTTTTACCTCGACTCCGTATAGGTTTTTTCTTTGTGAACTTGACACTTTCGAGTTCAATATCTTCAATCAGGCCGTTATCCAATTTTACACGTACGGTTCGCGAGAATATGTTTGTCCCGATCACGTGACCATCCCCTTGATCTGTATCTATCTTTGTATTTTTTGAGGGAAAATCTTCAAGGATTTTCATGTATTGCTCAAGCTCGTAATTCAAACAACACTTGAGCTGCCCACATCGCCCGGTTAATCGTTCGTTCGCAAGTGAGAAATCCATTTTTTTTGCAGCCGAAGCGGATACTGGAGGAATCTGGCGCATCCATGACGAACAGCAAAGCTCTCGTCCACACACACCAAGGCCACCAAGTCGAGCTGTCTCTTCTCGAGGAGTCAGGCGGAGAAATTCAACACGGGACTTAAATTGACGGCAAAGATCAGTAATAACCGGCCGTATCGAAACCTTATTCTTGCTCGTGTAAAAGAAGGACAGACGCTTACGGTCAAATTGCCATTCCGCATCGATTATTTTGATGGGAAGCTGGCGTCTTCGAATTGCATATTTTGCAGTACGAAGAGCCTCCTTTTCGGCCTTCTTATTTTTGTTATATATACTGCGATCGTTGGACGAAGCCAGACGGAGGACCTGACCATAATTCGGGTTCTGCCGTGCACGAATGTACACGAGCTCGCCGGTAAGTACAACCTGTCCATAATCAAGACCTCGTTGTGCAGAAACAATGATCTCATCTCCGGCATGAACGGGGATTTTTCGCTTGTTCTGGTACACTTTTCTACGACGTCCCCTGAACGCAACTTCGACCAAATCACAGTGATCTCGTCCCGCAACCTTTGAAGACTCGGGGAGCCAGTCGAAAATTTGTACAGACGGACAACTGTCATTACAACCGCCGTAACCTGTCAGCGAACTCCCGCTACAACCACAGGCACCATTTGCCCCACAAGCCATAATGAATTGGAGTTTTCACGAAAATGGTAAATATCGATACATTACGCTGTGAGGCCCATTACGTTCGATTCATGGGAGAGCTACATTGTGAGAGGGTTGAACAGCTTCCCATTATGAGGAGCTCGCATCGCCTGCCCCAAACGCGAAGACAAATTCACTAGTAATAGTGTTGTATGTACATTCGATTCCGTCAGAAGCAATGCCTCCTCGACGAGGCGGACCATTGCATCTAGGTCAGCATTTTGGAGGTTACGATTGAATTTCATAATCTCCTCTTTCTGATCCTGATTTGTGATGAGAGCTTTTTCTCCCATAGCTCGATAAAGTGCCACGTCTCGGATCCAGTTCAAAAGGAGCCTAAGTAGGTTTCTGATTCCATCTCGGCTGGATTGGCTGATCTCTGCAATCAGATCCGTTTGCTGCACAAATTTTCTCATAAATGCGAAACGGAGAAAAGATAAAACTCGATCACGGTCATTGCGCAGGCTCTCATTTTGGGTTAACTCTAAAGCATGCAAATAAGAGCCCTGCGACATATTCCCTATGACATCTGCTAAATTCGCATCAACATTTTTACGCGCTTGTAAGGCGTTAGAGATTGTTTCGGGTGATAGAACCTCAAAGGACAAGTGCTGACAGCGAGACAAGATGGTTGGCAATAATTGATCTTTTCTCGATGTCGTCAGGATGAATATTGTATTAGGCCCAGGCTCTTCAAGAAGTTTCAGGAAAGCATTTGCCGCACGTTCACGCATTGTATCGGCATCGGTGATGATGATAATACTGTAAGTGCCCATGGAAGGTCGTAGCATGACATGTTGACGAAGATGTAGGTTTATCCGGTCAATAGAGTAAAAGGCCTGCTTATATCTTTTTGTTGCACTTTTCGAGGCCCCCAAATTAGGGGCACGAAGAAAATCAATTGCTGCATAGGGATCTTCTGCAAGCAAGGCAATACGTCGGGCTGCCTCTCCGGCCTTCGCGTCACTGGGCTCTGCCAGTAAAAACTGGATATCAGGATGCTCCACCTTAGATGATCTTTTACATGACTGACATCTCTGTTCTGTGCTACAGCCTTCGCACTGCAATGCCTGAGCAAATGCAAGAGCAACTGCACGTTTTCCTGTTCCATCTAGACCATGAAACAGATACGCATGAGATACGTGGCCTGAATCCACGGTACGCTGCAATAGGTTGATTACTTTTTTTTGCCCTATGATGTTATCCCAGTGCATGCGACTGTAATAAAGGATCTGTATCTAATCCTACCAATGCCCGAAAGGGTGGTTGCAACCCGCTTTGGATCATCTCCGTTCAAGAGTCAATAAGGCGTGGTAGCTCAGCCGGTTAGAGCGTGCGACTCATAATCGCAAGGTCGAGAGTTCGAGTCTCTCCCACGCCACTGAAGTCGTCTCAATCATAAGGCCTTGTCCAAGGCCGATCTCACTTTATGGAAGCCTCCATATCCCACAGAATTGATGATTAGAATCCATGCTATAATCGGTTTTGATCCAGAAGTTCTGTAATCACATCTTCATGGTCCAGCCGAACCAAAGCCAGAATGGCATGATGTGGGATGATAAGGAAATTCGTGCCCTTGTAGGTAAATTCAATAGCTTCCTTGCGCTGAAAAAATGCGATATCCCCGATATTTGCTTCCAGCGGAAGGTATGTTCCAATCGTTTTTGGTTCAGTCCAGGGTTCACTCGCAGAGTAATCCGGGTTGGGGATTAAATGGCCGGGACCAACCTGTTCTACACGCCCTGATCCGATTCGATCTCGCTCAGCAACAGAGGCGGGCAAAACCAGCCCGGATTCGGTCTGTTGCTCACCAGTATCAGGTTTGATCAGAACGCGGTCACCAACAATAATCAACTCTGCCATAATTCAGAAACATAGAGGTTCTTGCAAAACCTCTGTTTTCAGATAGAAAAGACTCCCTCAGGTGCTTTCAGAGCAACGTTTATGCTCAATTTCGGAGGTTTTGCAAGAGGTTCCATAGACTCAAGATAGTTCAGTACGTTTTTGATCAAACGTCCACCTCAGATACAAGGTCGAAGCAACAACCACAAGAAACATCAAGCCACTTGATAAGATATTCCCGAGAATCAAATATCCCACAGCAAACAGGCTGGTATATACAAGTAAAACCCCCGCTCCCCATTGACGTGCCATAGAAGCAATGGTCGCATCGGACTCAACTTCCGGATGGAGTGAGGCAATTGGTCGCCAGCCAGGGCCGGCAGGTCGAACAAGAGTAAAAAATTCTTCAAGAGTGGATTGACTGGTCGGTTTTGTCACAAATGTGGCCAACAGCCAGAGAATGGTGGTAACCGTCACGATCACGAACATGTTAGACGGAAACGGTTCCTGAATTCCAGGAACAGGAACCCCTAGCAATGTCAGGAAGACCAGAAGAATTGGAGCCAATGTAGCCACTAACTCGCTCCATGCATTGATTCGCCACCAATACCATCTCAGAATCAAAACCGTTCCGAGTCCAGCTGACGCAGTGATAATCAGCGTCCATGCCTGACTAATAGATTCAAGTTGGGTGGCCAGAAGGATACTGAGTAACCCCACGATGAACGTGAGAATTCTGGAAATTAAAACGTAATGGCGTTCATCTCTGTCCGGTTTTACAAATCTGCGCCAGAAATCATTGACCAGATAAGAAACTCCCCAGTTTAATTGAGTGGAAATCGTACTCATGAATGCTGCCAGGAAGGCAGCGAAGACCATTCCGAGTACTCCAACAGGTAGCACATCCCGCATGACCATGATGAATCCTTCACGAGATTGTTCAAGGTTGGGATACAGAATCAGTGAAGCCAGAGCAACAAGAATCCACGGCCACGGGCGGATGCAGTAATGAGCAATCGTGAACAAAAGGGCAGAAAATGTTGCATCTCGCTCGCTGGCAGTCCCCATCATTCGCTGTGCACTATATCCACCACCACCTGGTTCAGAGCCCGGATACCAGCTGCTCCACCATTGAATTCCAATGAATGCCACGAAAGCAGGAACAGATAATGCGAAGGCTGCTACCGCGCCAGATGCCTCTCCAATGGTTGGGAAGAATCGGAATGTTTCCGGTGGCAGTTGGGCTTTAAGGCCGGAAATTCCACCAATTTCAGGCATGCGAAGCACGAAAATTGCCATAAGAACAGATCCAACCATGGCCAACGTAAATTGCATCACATCTGTTACAGCAACTCCCCATAATCCCGAGAGTAATGCAAAAATCGAGACCAGAATCACAAGCATGCTGACGATTACAAGAGATGCACTCATGGTGATGCCGCCAAAAGAAATGGACGATTTCCCGAAAATGGTGAGTTCAGGCCATAGTACATGAATCGCAGTTTCCATCGCAAGAGAAACCCAGCCAATGATGATGATATTCAGTAATAGTCCAAAGTAAATTGCTTTGATTCCACGAAGCCACGCGGCAGCTTTTCCTGTATAACGAACTTCGACGAATTCAACATCTGTTTGAATTCCACATCGGCGCCACAGGCGGGCAAAAAAGAATACGGTCAACATCCCTCCAAATGCAAAATTCCACCAAATCCAGTTACCGGCAATCCCGTCTTGAGCGACGAGTTCGGTGACCGCCATGGGCGTATCGGCTGCAAAGGTGGTTGCAACCATGCTGATGCCAGCCAGCCACCATGTCATCCGGCGTCCACTCAGAAAAAATTCAGAGGTGTTTAACCCGGCCCGTTTTGAGTAAAAAAGGGCAATCCCTACAACAACTAGGAAGTAAACCGAAATGATAGCCCAATCAAGTAGTGTCATATCTCTTAGTGGCTTTACAGTTAAAAGAATCCAATACTTTAGTCAAATATAATATCACAGAGATGGATCATGGTTATCTTTGGAATTTTCGATCTTTGGAGTCTAACGGATATGATATGCAAGAATTCTCTTGCATGGAAAACCAGTTAAGGGAATAGATTAAAGTATAGCGTCCCCTCAAGATATGAGTTTGGTAGAAATGATCCTGCATAGCCCCTATAGATCGTATTTTGTTAGAATCGTTGAAGGAGTGAAATAAATGATACGTTCAGTAGTATTTTATTTGGATCAATCAGAACTGCGTTGAGGAATGGACCATGTAGCATCGGCACCGCTCCATGAAATTACAAATACTAGATATCTCAACTATGCTCTATCAGTCATTACCAGTAGAGCGTTACCAGATATTCGAGATGGATTGAAGCCAGTTCAGCGGCGGATTCTGTATGCCATGTTTACGAGTCTTCGTCTGTATCCTGATGCAAGGTACAGGAAGAGTGCAACGATCGTCGGAGATACAATGGGGAAGTATCATCCACACGGCGACAGTGCAATCTATGATGCAATGGCACGAATGGCGCAGTCTTTTGCATTACGTGATCCACTGATCGATGGACATGGTAATTTTGGCTCTATTGACGGGGATCGTCCCGCAGCAATGCGATATACAGAAGCGAAGCTGCTTCCATTGGCAATGTCTCTCCTGGAAGAGCTCCGTCAAAATACGGTTCCATTCAGGCCCAACTTTGACGCCACATTGTCTGAGCCGGTTGTTCTGCCTGCCCGGATTCCTAACCTGTTGGTCAATGGTGCCACGGGGATTGCAGTTGGAATGGCAACCAATATTCCACCCCATAACCTTGGTGAGGTTGTAAGTGGTGCGATCTATATGGTAGAATCATTGTTGAGACGGTCAGATCATACTTGGCCAACCAATGCAATCAATCGCTTACTTGACCGTCATATCCAGGGGCCGGACTTTCCGACCGGTGGCAGAATGATGAACTCCAAAGAGGAATTGCATCAGATTTACAAGAAAGGGGAAGGAACCATCATTCTTCGCGGGACTTATCAGATTGAACATAAATCAAAAGTGGTCATCACCTCAATTCCGTATGCAATCAACAAGAGCGATTTGATCGAAAAAATTGCAACTCATATTGCTAATGGAAAAGTTCCGCAATTACTTGATATTCGGGATGAATCTACGGATGAAATTCGAATTGTATTGGATCTGAAACGTGGCGCGAATGTGGAAGCTGCCATGGGATATCTATTCAAGTATACGCCTCTGCAGTCGCGCTTCCACGTCAATCTGACCTGCCTTCTTCCCACGATGAATCCCCAGATCTGCGAGCCAAAGCGGATCAATTTACAGGAAGCTCTGGAGCATTTTCTACTCTTTCGACTCGAGGTTGTCACTCGCAGGCTGAGGTACGAGTTAGAGCGCCTGGAAGAACGCATTCATATTCTCGAAGGGTTTGAAATCGTTTTCGATGCGCTGGACGAAGCCATCAAGATTATCCGATCTTCAAGAAATAGGGCCGATGGAGCCCAGCGTCTACGACACCGATTTATGCTTTCCGAGATCCAAGCCAATGCCATTCTTGATACGAGGCTCTATAGGTTGTCTCAGATTGAAATTCAGGCGGTGCGAGATGAACTTGAAGCCAAGCAGATCCGAGCTCAGGAGATTCGAGAGCTACTCGCAGATGAAGTCGCGCGATGGAAATTGGTTCGGGGAGAATTAAAAGAAATCAAACAGCAGTTTGCCACTAATCGGCGTACCACTATAGCATTGGGAGATGAAGAAAACTATGAATATTCTGAAGAAGATTTTATCGTAGATGAGGATTCGGCGGTGATTGTTACACGATCAGGTTGGATCAAGCGGCAACGTTCCTATACTGAAATTGGAACGATTCGCGTTCGAGATGGAGATGAAGTCGGATGGGCTTTGGGGGCGGGAACACGCTCCACCGTTATTCTACTGACGAATTTTGGACAGACTTACACGATAAGAGTCAATGATATTGTCAGTACAACGGGGCATGGAACCCCGTTACAGAAGCTGTTTGACTTTAGAGATAAGGAACGGATCATCGGAGCAATTCCCTGTGATTCAAGGGCAGTTGGCCCAGCAATTTCATCCCCGGAGGAAGATCCCCTGGGATATTTGGTTGCGGTCACAATTCGCGGCATGGTACTTCAACAGCCGTTGAAACAGTTTTCTGATGTATCCACGCGTAAAGGAAGATTGTTCATGCGACTAGGTAAAGATGATCAAGTCTTCGGTGCGTGGCCCGTTATGGGAGATGAATTTGCTTGCCTCGTATCTCAAAAAGGGTATGCACTGATTTTTGCGACACAAGAAATTCCTGTTATTGGTGGACCGGGGAAAGGAGTAATCGGAATGCGTTTGGGAGTTGAGGATACTTTGATAGGAGCAACCGTCAGTGCAAATATGCGTGATGGAGTGATCGTTCAAACACCAAGAGGTCGACAAGAAATTATCCGCAGAACCAAGTATGAGCCGGCGCGCAGAGGAGGCAAAGGTAGAAAAGTCATCATGCGTGGAGATCTGACGCCAGTGGCTCTTGAACCGATTGAATTACAGTTGACATGAGCTCATATACAGGATCAGATATCATTGTTCTGGAAGGTCTTGAGGCAGTGCGTAAACGCCCGGGGATGTACATTGGCGGGACAGGCAAGCCAGGCCTCCATCATCTCCTCTGGGAAATCGTTGACAATGGAGTTGATGAAGCCGTGAACGGGTATGCAGATACGATTAAAGTGATACTTCACGAAGATAGAAAGAGTGTCACCGTTGAGGACAATGGGCGCGGGATTCCGGTTGACCCTCATCCACAGAAGAAAATCCCTGCATTGGAAGTTATTCTCACTACCTTGCATTCCGGGGGTAAATTTGAAGGAGATCAATATGTAACCTCAGGCGGATTACATGGGGTAGGGGCCTCTGTAGTAAATGCTCTATCTAAGGAGCTGATCGCCAGAGTCAAACGAGATGGGAACACCTACGAACAGAAGTTTAAGCGTGGTCGCACCGTGAGCAAGTTGGAAGACCTACAAAAAAGAACACGTCTTACAGGAACAAGTATCTATTTTGTCCCGGATCCAGAGATCTTTGATTCAACAAAATTTGATGCAAAGCGAATTCGAGATCAACTGGAAATAAAATCCTTTTTGAATCGGGGATTACGCATCATTTTCCATGACAAAGGGGGAGGCGAAGAGGTAGAGTTTGTGCATGAGGGCGGGATTGTTGAATATTTGGAGTATTTAATCAACAAAAATGAAATCTTGCCAGTCCACCCGGAGACGTTTTCGATTCTTCAGGATACATTAGAAAATTCCGTCCGCTTGGAGGTTGCGCTGCAGTGGACCGAATCAACACGGGAATCTGTGAAATCCTATGTTAACGGAATTCCTACACAAGATGGAGGAACACACGAGCAGGGGTTCAGGGATGCGGTCAGAACGGCGGTTCGTGCCTGGATGGAAACACACAATGCGATTCCTCGCGGAGTTGAGGTGACTCCGGATGATATACGGGAGGGGTTATTTGGTGTCATCAACATGTTCATGACCAATCCGCAATTCCAGGGGCAGACGAAGGATAAGCTTAATAACCCTTCTGCCCGATCTTTGGTCAACGGGGTGGTTCGAGTGGCGCTTGAACAGTTTCTAAACACTCATCCATCTGCAAGTGATGCGATTGGAGCCAGGGTCCTCCAGTCAGCACGCGCACGGCAAGCGAGCCGAGCCGCTGCAAAATCAGCCAGATCAAAGGCACGCCAGCGAAGACGTCTCACACTTCCCGGAAAGCTGGCCGACTGCTCTTCTATGGATCCTGTTGAAGGAGAGCTCTTCATCGTAGAGGGCGATTCTGCCGGTGGTTCAGCAAAACAGGGCCGAGATCGCAAAACACAGGCTGTACTTCCGTTACGTGGAAAAGTATTAAACGCAGAGCAGGCAACTGTCAGGAAGCTGCAGAACAACTCGGAGTTGTCCAATGTCGTTCAGGCGCTTGGATGTGGCATGGGAACCAGCCTTGAACCCGACAAACTACGCTACCATAAAGTGATTCTTCTCATGGATGCAGATTCGGATGGGCATCATATCGCAACATTGATGTTAACTTTTTTTTACCGATATATGCGTCCACTCATTGACCGAGGACACATTTATGTGGCAGAGCCTCCGCTATATAGGTTGGATGCAGGGAAGCAGACATACTGGGCTCTGGATGAAGAAGAAAAAGCTCGAATCGAAAAACGTTTACAACAAAAAAACTCGCGGATTAAAATTGAAGTGCAACGATTTAAGGGGCTGGGGGAAATGATGCCTCAGACGCTCAAAGAAACAACTCTGGACCCCGCTCGTCGCCGAATTCTGAAGGTTACTATTCCCGAAAAAACCCGGGCAGAAAACACCATCTCCGGATTGATGGGGCGAGATGCATCTGTGCGTTATCGTTTCATCATGGAGAACGCGCGAAATGTGGATGATCTGGATCTATAGTGGTTTTTTGTTGAGCAGTAAGAATACTTCCTGCTACGACCAAGATCATCCCGATCAGAGATAGGATATTCGGGTAGTCTCCAAAAAATACGATTCCCCAACTCACGGCAAAAAGGATTTGGATATAGCTCATTCCCATCGCTCGCGATGTATGTTCCTTATGTAGACTTCGGGTGAGAAAAATCTGCGCAATATGTGTAGAAATTCCGACTCCGATCAGGAAGAGCCACTCAGTTGGCGTCGGTAGTACATGATGAACGATGACAAAGGGTACTGATGCAAATATGGATATGAATGAGAAGTAGAAGATAATCACCAAAGCATGATCAGTCTCGCGAAGTTTGCGGACAGATACGAACGCAAGCGCAGCTAGGAGTGCACCCAAAAGCCCCACACCGACGGATAATAGATCAAGTTGCTCTGCCTTAAATATGAATTCTGGTTGAATTACGCAGAGTACACCAATCATGCAAAGAATGAATCCTAAAATGATATACACAGACATGCGCTCCCGAAGAATAACCGTTGCAATGAGTGCGGCGAGGCAGGGAGATGTGTAAAACAGAATGGTTGCTTCCGCCAGAGATAGACTAATCAGGGTCCAGAAAAAACACATTAGAGCACCAAATCCCGTGACTCCTCGAAATATCAGAAGTTTTTTATTGACACCCCATAGAGGAACGTTAATTGCACGGATGCCCCAATAGGCAAGGATGCTTCCAACTACTGCCCTGACGATAAGAATCTGACCAGTCGGGATACTGGTAGATAGTACTTTTCCAAACAGAGACATTAGACTGAAAAAGAATACTGCCAGAATCATATAGACCAATCCAATGGGGATTAGCATGAAAGAGGAAGTATTTCTTGCAGGCAAAATCAAGTGCCGTCGTAGGATCTGAATATTAACTGCGCGTAGATTGATCATGCGCCATCACAAATAACGAGCTAGGGTGACGAATACGGATTGGAATATCACGCCAATACGAAAGGGACTGCGAGAGGTTACGCAGTGACGGTATCAAGGATTCGTCTAATTAGATCCGTCACTGTAATGCCGTCCGCTTCCGCATTGAAGTTAGCAATGATACGGTGACGCAAAACCGCAGTAGCCAGTGCCTGGACATCGCTAATCAGAGGAGTAAATCTGCCATCTATGGCTGCCAGAGCTTTCGCTCCCAGAATCAAATATTGTGAAGCCCGTGGTCCTGCTCCATAAGCGATATATTCATTCACGAAGTCAGGTGTCCCTTCGCGGTGGGGGCGTGTATGGGCTGTCAGTCGAACCGCATATTCAATTACATTGTTTGCGACAGGAAGATGGCGTACCAGCGCTTGATAATTGAGTAATTCAGTTTGAGACATAGCCGCCTCCACTACAGCAGTCTGGCCGGCTGTAGTGGACCGAACCACCTCGACCTCTTGGTCAAAAGAAGGATAATCCAACCATAGATTCAACATGAACCGGTCCAGCTGAGCTTCGGGAAGAGGGTAGGTTCCCTCTTGTTCAATGGGATTTTGGGTTGCCAGTACAAAGAATGGCTCTTCAAGTGCAAAGGTGTTTCCACTGGCAGTTACACGGTGTTCCTGCATGGCTTCGAGGAGTGCAGCCTGCGTTTTTGGTGGGGTTCGATTGATTTCGTCAGCAAGCACGATATTGGCAAAAATAGGACCTTTCACAAACCGAAAGGCGCGTCCGCCGGTTCGTTTATCCTCTTCAATAATTTCTGTGCCAGTGATGTCACCGGGCATCAGGTCGGGGGTGAATTGGATTCGTGTGAAATTCAGGTTTAGCGCATTTGCCAATGTGCGGATGAGGAGAGTTTTTGCGAGTCCAGGAACTCCAATCAGGAGGACGTGTCCTTGGGCTAACAGGCATACGAGGATGTTTCGAACGATGTCCTTCTGGCCGACAATAATTTTGGAAATTTCGTCCTCCAGACGTTTACATGCTGGAGGTAGTGATTCGGCTAGAGCCGGAGAGATAATGTCAGCAGGGGTCTGTTCGTTACCCATTACGTTTGGCATCTGTCAGTTATTTGCTGTAATATCTCCCAGAAGAGCATGTATCCGGGAAGCTTTCCCACGAAACTCGATAAAGACTTCTTCCCTGAGCAGGTCCAGCCATCGGCGCATTTCTTCGGTACGCTTGTTCTCCAGTGCTAAGGTTTCAATGCGAGAGTAATCTGTTTCAATATTGATGCGGTGAGTCGGAACCTTTCGCTGGAGTAAGACCAGGTGCCAGGCCAGAGTTCCATCCAGTAGGGTAACCTCAGAGGGGTGGCTGATTTCTCCAACTTCAAGGGTATCTGTCGTTGCTTTCCAGTCTGCTCCCAGAGCATCCACAAAGAGGTCTCGTTCCCCGCTATTTGGATCTACTATCCGTCCTCCGATTTCGGAAGATGCGTCCTCTTCCGAGTGGCGACTAGCCATGAGTTCAAAGGGAATATCATAGGTCAGGATTGAATCACGTATGATTTCAAGTTCCTTAATTGCATTTGATGGATCAGATCGTGATCGATCAATATTGATCAGAACATGACTGAAATCAACTACATCTCCTACCCGTTGATTTACTCGAAGGATGTGAAAACCAAAGGGGCTCTGAAATGGCTGAGACAATTCGCCCGGGGTGATTCGAGCGGCGATTGCAGCAAACTCAGGCACCAAATCCCCCAGTTGCATACTTTCATATCTTCCCCCGTTCTGTGCAGATCCGGTATCTTCCGAGTAACGCCTCGCCATCTCTTCGAGGGTACTTCTCTCCGTAGTGATAGAGTCTCGGATTGCCGTAACAATTTCCAGTGCTTCCTCTCTGGCTTCGGGTAGAATTTCGGGGTATTTGACAATGTGCGAGACACGTACGATCGGGGGAAGTACGGGGAGGGAGTCAGTTGGAAATTGTGCGAACCATTCTCTTATCTCAGTAGGTGTAACTTTGAGATTCCTTAGCTTCATGCTTCGAAACTGATCCGCAAGAAGCCGTCCTCGAATTTCATCACGCAAGTCGTCCCGAATCTGAACAATGCTCTGACCATAGATTTCCTCCAGCCTGCTTTCACTGCCCAATTGTTGGACCATAATCCCGATGCGTTGATCCAGAGATTGGTCAACCTGATCCTCGGTAATCACGATATTTGTATCACGACGTGCGTGTTCTGCAAGGACCTCTTGGTCAACGAGCTGTTGTAGAGTCTGGTACCAAAGCTCGTCACTGTATTGAATTTGCTGCTGTTGCGTGATATTGAGCAAAAGCCCATCGATCTCAGAGCGCAGGATTATTTTATTTTCTCCAACGATCGCAACAATTTCGTCGACTACATTCTCCTGCGCCAGTACCAGAGAAGGGATGAACAACAATAGGGCAGAAAGCGGAAGAAGCCGGGGGTGATTGAACATTCAGGAAGAACAATACAATTTGTACAGGGAATTCACAGGAACGAACGGGATTGGACAATTAGTGGCTGTCGCCGGGTTCTGGAAAGGAATCACCTGATCTCAATCTCCTCACGAAATTCGGCGTTCACGCGAAGAGACTGTACGCTTCGGGTATAATTCTGTTTCCTGAATCGAATGGAGAGTTGTTCCCTGATGAAGTCTTCAATCCAGGGTAATTCGGGGATTGAGTCTGGATGACTGCGGTCTACAACCTGTATGACGTGGTACAGGGAGTCTATCTGAACAAGTTGTGGGGGGCTGCCGGCTTGAGTATTTTTTAGAAGATCTGCAAGTTCAGGTTGATCCAAAAACAATCTATTTTCCTGAAAATAATTCTCCATCAGCATAAAGCGCTCGGTAGGCGAAGTGCTGAAACGTTCGATCAGAGTAGCAAAAACGGAGTCGGTGATCAAGTTCTGATTCATGAGTTCCATCACAGTTTCGACAGAATCTTTGACTGGACTACTCAGATGACGAACGTAGACGAAGGGCTCAAAAAAGCGCAGATGCTCCTGGTTCTGTTCATAATATTTTGCGATGTCATTTGGCATTATTTCTTGGTCAGCCTGACTATGGTACTCAGAAATGATTCCTTCAATGAGGACCGCACGCGCACTTTCTTCAAGGCGAAGTTTGATATCCTCGTTATCTGAAAGGTTACGGCGCAATGCTTCTTGGTAGAGAAGTTCAGTGTTAATCCATTGAGAAATAATTTGACTTCGTATCCTGACTGTATCAATGCCGATAGCCAGATCGGATAGGCTGGCTTCAATATCTGAAGAAAGCAGATAGGAGTCTCCCACTCGTGCAACGAAATCGTCGGGGGACTCAAGTTGTCGGCAAGCGAAAATATTGATCAGCAGTAAAAAGAGAACTCCGACTCTGCTTGTCATGGCTATTGGAATGCCATTTTGAGGCGATCAGGAAAAATTTTGACTTGATACTTGGAGCGTAGCCGTTGATGAAGTCTCTGTTCGAGAATTTCCTGAATTTCTGTGGAAATTTCTGTGATAGATTCTTCAAAGGTTTTTGATCTAGCGGGCTCAATTCCATCCATATATAGGATCAACCTTCGTACGCGGACAGATAGAACATCAGTGTACTGTCCGGGAGTAAGGCCAAGAGCCTGATCATAAACACTTCCGGTTGAATCGGCGACAAGCACGGTGTCGATTTGTAAACTCCAAATTGAATCTGCTTTGATTCTGGCTTCCAGGTCAGCCCAGGTTGTACCGATATCCAATAAATTTTTGGCTCTGGCCAGGAGCGAATCTGACGTACCGGATAGTTCAATCAGACGATGTCTGTCTGGCCATTGATACCGTTCGATATTAGCTTCATAGTGCTTCGTCAGGTGCAGGGTATCCTTCGAGGATGCGTTCCAGACAGAATCTTCCATGATGGCGAAGAGGGCGAGTCCTTCCTGGAAGTCCTGCATAATTCGTTTGAATTCTTCGTCAGTGTGTTCAAGCTTAAAGGAATGGTAAAATAGAACCCGATCATCAAGAAATGCGTCAGCGTATACTAAAGCAGATTCCGTTGATGACAACTCGTCATTGACCGAACTCGCTTGGGTGGACGCAAAATTCGCGAACTGTTTGAGTGAGTAAACTGAATCCTGAAGCGAGATCAAAGGTGTCGCTGCCACCGAATCAATGGTGGCCAGTTGCTGGAGGTATGTCTGGATTGAATCAGGCTCAATACCTCCGATGAAACGAGTTAATAGAAGGGTATCAACGCTACTCGTATAGAGTTCACGCAATGATTTTGCAAGCGCGGTTTCTGCTGTTTTACTTCGTGGGAGCGCCTGAACCAATCGAGATAAGCCATCATATTCCTGATCCATAGTTCGCACAGGTAATATTTCATTCAATTGAATCAGATGTAGTCCATAGGGGGTCTCAACGACATCGGAGATTTCTCCGGGAGTCTCCAAAGTAAACAGGGAATCGTGAAAAGTCCGATCTATGTTGGGGGTACCAAATTCAATAGCTGCTTGTAATGATCCTCCATGGGGCGCACTCATTTGGTCATCCGAATGAGCCATTGCAACTTCCGCAAATGGTATTCCTTCATCAATCAGGGTTTTGAGGCTATCCATTCTGGCAAATCCGCGAGAGGAGTCAGCCGCTGTATTGCCAGAAAAACGAACCATGATATGTGAGGCGAGGTAATCTGGTTTTGCATCTTCACGGTCATAAACCTTCAGAATATGGTAACCAAAAGCGCTTCGGATAATATCTGATACCTCCCCGACGGGTGTGCTGTAAGCTGCAATCTCAAATGGTAGAATCATGTTGCCTCCGGTAAATCTTCCAAGATCTCCCCGATATCCCCGTGAAGATGTTGGGCTATTTGCCGATGGATCTTCAGAGTATCGGAAGGCAAGATCCGCAAAAGGAATTCCCATTGCCAGAGAATCTTGTAGGGCGGCAATCTTATTCCAGGCCCTCAGAGTGTCTGCCGGTGAAGGATTTTCCCGGGGCAGAAGTGCCATGATATGGCTTGCATGAATGAATTCCTTTCGTCGTTCGTACACATCTCTGATGAGAGGTTCCAAGACCTCATTGTCAATGAGATACGGTTTTGCAAAAGATGCACGATAGCCATTTATTTCAGAGATCAACTCTTCATCCTCGAAATAGCCTGCAGTTCTAGCTTCCTTGAGCTTTATGCGAAAGTTGATATATCGATTTAAGAAATCGGTGTATTCTGCCAGCGAGTCATTCTTGGCAGCTTCGGAACCGACGGTTTTAGCGTATTCGCGTTCAAATTCCTCCAAAGTGAAGGGGTGTCCGTCAATTTCTGCCAAAATCACATCCTGAGCGGATGCAGTAGAGATTGCAAGGGTTGCTGCAAGAAGCGCAATGCAGCGAAAAAAAATCATGGATCAGGTCAACTATTTAGAACAGCGCTGTTGCACCCGGTTCGGCATCAACTGTTCCAGGATTTATTTAAGTCAAGTACTTGAAATAGCCCCTAACTTCGACGATTGCCTTTGACGGTTACCTTTCGTACGGAGGTTCTCAATCGGAATTTCTAGAAAGACTATACACTATTAAAGATCTCTTTTTGGGGAGAAATAATGAAGATCAAGATCGAGTAAAAAGTTTGGATAGAAGGTTTCTCCTTCTTTGAACAACATTCGCTGGTACCGTATTGTCAGATCAATTGCCTGATAGAGATAGGGTCCCATATCAGTGATCTTGGGCGAAAGAATCTATTTTGTCCAGTTGTTCCCACTAAATCAGTTTCATTCGTCAAATTAAGCTTTGCAGGGGGCTCGTATGAGGCGAGCAGAGCCTCGGAGCAGGTTCCGATCATTGGCAAGAATCCGCGCGATCAGAAAGTGGTATATCTTCGAAAATCGGTCAAAAATTCTCCCTTTTGGGGGGAACAAAAAAGGCCTTGAAGGATAGACGATATTGTCTTCTCTTGTCTCTTGATTTTTCGGGCTCGGGGGTTTTTGCAAGAGGCTCTCAATAGATATTAAAAAGATTTCAGTTCGAGTTAGATTTGCGCCAAGCCCCACAGGTTATCTGCATATTGGTGGCTTAAGAACGGCCCTCTATTGCTATTTGTTTGCACGCAGTCAGGATGGAAGCCTCGTTCTTCGTATCGAAGACACAGATCGCACAAGGTTTGTTGAAGATGCTGAAGAAGATATTCTTCAGGCATTGCAGTGGTGCGGCCTAAAAGTAGATGAGGGGCTGGAGCATGGGGGAGACTATGCCCCTTATCGCCAGTCAGAACGCCAAACACTGTATGTCAAATATGCCCAATCACTGGTAGAATCAGGTCATGCATATTATGCATTTGATACTCCGGACGCAATTGCCGAGCTACGCAGAGATAATGAAGCATACGGGATTGCTACGAGATATAAGATGGATAACAGCCTCACACAAGCGGCCGACATCGTCCGGCAGCGCTTGGCTTCCCAAGAAGCTCATGTCATACGATTGAGGATTCCCGAAAAGGAAACGATTCAATTCCATGACTTCATCAAGGGGACTGTGCAGGTTGAAACCGAAAGCATCGATGATCAGGTATTAATCAAATCAGATGGAATGCCTACGTATCATCTGGCGAATGTGGTGGATGATCATCATATGGCTATTTCTCATGTAATCCGGGGAGATGAATGGATTCCCTCCACCCCTAAACATATTCTCTTGTATCAGGCGCTTGGCTGGCAGCCGCCCCAAATGGCACATTTGCCATTGATTTTGAGTCCAACAGGAGGGAAGCTTTCTAAAAGAAGTGCCGACCGCCAGGGGATTCCAATCAATCTACGAGATTATCGTGCGAGGGGGTATGAGCCGCAGGCAGTTGTGAATTTCCTTGCCTTTCTTGGATGGAATCCTGGCACCGAGGAGGAAGTATTCACTCTGGAGGAATTGGAGCAGGAATTCAGCCTTGAACGCGTCGGCTCTGCACCGGCCAAATTTGATCTGGATAAGTTGCAATGGTTCAATGGACAGCATCTGCGGAGATTGGATACAGAATCACTTATCGCGCGCGTAAAACCGTTCCTTGAAGAAAAGTTGATTGAAGTCAAAGATGAGAATTACTTAAGGGAAGTATGCCTTCTTGTTCAGGATCGATTGGAGTATGCGAGCGATGTAGTAACACGTTTCGGTTATTGCTTCTTAGATCCTGATTCATATGATCCGAAAGGAATCAAAAAGCGATGGAAGCTTGATTCAGCAGACTTGGTAGAGGAGTATTCAAAGCAAATAGAATCGATGCAGTTTTTTAATGAAGCATCACTTGAAGAAGAATTACGTAATATATCTGAAAATAGGGGTATAGGAGCAGGAAGAATTATTCATCCAGTGAGATTGGCAGTGAGTGGAACTATCGCGGGGCCTAGTCTTTTCAAATTACTTCAGATATTAGGACGAGAGACCTGTGTCCGCCGACTGCGCCGTGCAGCAAATATTTTAGGGTCACAAAATAAATGACCCTCATCGAGTACCCTGAACCTTATGCAGTAGTTTCTCTGTTGCCCACCAATGAAGTTCCGGGGTGGGCAAATTATGGAAGGTTTACTTCAATTACCCGAGCCCCCGATGAGCTTTCAGTGATCTGCCAGGAACGCTACATTCCCCCGGAACAGCCAGCTGAATCCGGATGGTATCTGATTGGTTGTCAGGGGCCGTTAAGTTTTTCCGCCGTGGGAATTCTTGCTAAAATTACTGCTGTGCTTGCAGATGCAGGAATCCCGATTCTTACTGTAGCGACCTACAATACAGATTACATCCTGACGCGAAACCCGAACGTTGCCCGTGATACGCTCCAGAAGGCCGGTTATGAAGTAATTCGAGCAAGTGCTTCTGAGACCAACAACTGAATCTGCTTTGGATTGGCATTGCCATGGACACGTCTCATGACCTGTCCGACAAAAAATCCGAGTAATCCAATCTTCCCGGCTGAATAGGCTTCTACACGATCTTTGTATTCATCCAGCACATCTGTAATAATCTCGTTGAGCGTATCCGGATCGTCTACAATTGAATCCTGAACACGAGCTAATAATCTTGCCGGGTGTTCCTTTGACTCAAACATGAGTTTTAGCACCTCACGGATTTCATGTGTGCTACCGATTTCTTTATCGGCCAATTGGACCAATTCCGAGAATTCTTCAGGGCCAAAGGGTAAATCCGAGAGGCTGCGATTTTTCAGAGAAGGAAGTAAATGGTTTGCCATCCAGTTTCCAACAGATATTCTTGGTGCTGAAGCAGATGCGGCTCTGAAGAATGCAGATGCATCCGGAACCGAGTATATGGCTAAGCCAATCGCAGAATTCAATCCGCTCATGCGGAGCCACTGTTTTTCCTCTGGCGTCAACGGGCGCTGACCAGTTTTTATTCTACTCTTTTTCTGTTCATCCACTGGATGTTTTTTGCTAGTCTTTCTCGCAGTTTTAATGTTACCTTGCTTGGTGTTCTCTTTTGTCTCTTGCACATAGGAGTCTCGAAGCGGCACTATGCAATTGAATACAGGAATGGATTGATTTATGGATTCGGGATCTCGCCAATAATAGCCAAGCCGTACGAACTGATATCGCTGCTCGGGTACATCATCGATAATACTTGGCTCAATCCTTGCATGCCTGTACTCAACCAATGAGGAAGGGTTGAGATTACTCCATAGATCTTCATTTACAGAGGGTTGAGACAAGAGACGATCATATACTTTAACAACGGCGGGAAGCGAGCGTGATGCATCAACCCAATGGATCGTTCCTCGTGGTTTGAGTGTAGAGGATGTTTCAGCTCCGCTTCGTGTCCCATCAATCAGCTCACAGTGCACCCGAATCACATGGCCGTCTTCATCTTTCTCGATGTCTGTGCAACGGATAATATATGCATGACGAAGTCGGACCATTCCACCGAGAGTGAGTCTACGATATCCTTTCGGGGGCTCTTCAGAAAAGTCACTGTGCTCGATGAATATTTCTCGAGAAATGGGAAGATTACGAGTCCCTTCGCGCGGAATATCACGAGGCCAGTAGGAGGCAGAGATGTTCTCTTCATGATTTTCTGGCAAGTTCGTTAACGTTACAGGTAGCGGGTCTTGAACGCAATGAACGCGGGGTGCAAGATGATTCAAATCCTCCCTGATAAAGTGATCCAGCAGGGCCGGATCATGTGTACTGTCTACGCGAGTCGTTCCAACGGAATTACAAAATGCCCGGATTGCCGCAGGGCGCACCCCTCTTCGCCTGAGTCCAGCCAAGGTTGGCATGCGTGGATCACTCCATCCATCCACCACATTTTCTTGAACAAGGCTTAGAAGTCTGCGCTTGGAAGTAACGTAATAATCCAAGTTAAGTCTGGCGAATTCATATTGTCTGGGTCGAGGGATGATCTCAAGAGCATCCAAGTACCAGTCATAAAGGATTCGGTTGGTCGAAAACTCAAGTGTACAAATTGAATGGGTGACACCTTCAATTGCGTCGGATTGCCCATGTGCCCAATCATAAAACGGATAGATACACCATTCATCTCCTCTGCGGTAGTGCGTAGCATGGCGGATACGATACATGAGTGGATCACGCATCTTCATATTCGGGTGTTCCATATTGATCTTTGCGCGAAGCACCCGGGAGCCATCTTCAAACTCACCGGCACGCATCGCTTGAAAGAGGTTCAGATTTTCCTCAGGTGAGCGATCACGGTATTCACTGTGAATTCCCGGTGTGGTTACAGTCCCCCGCATCGCCCGAATGATGTTTTCCGGGGAGTCGTCCACATATGCCAGTCCCTTTTTGACTAGTTTGCATGCCCAATCAAACAAAATTTCGAAATAATCAGAGGCATAATATTCATGTTTGCCCCAATCAAAGCCCAGCCATTTCAAATCACACTTGATGGCATCGACATATTTTTGATCTTCCGTTTGGGGGTTCGTATCATCAAAACGTAAGTGGCAACGTCCGCCATATTCAGAGGCGAGCCCAAAATTGAGGGTGCTACTCTTTGCATGCCCTATATGTGGGAACCCATTGGGTTCCGGCGGAAATCGAACGATGATCTGTTGATGCGTACCTGCTGCAAGGTCTTTATTTATGATTGTTCGAATAAAATCATTTGACGTAGTTTCTGATGTCATCGGATCATTATGGCAGGATGTTACAATGAGTTGTACTTAAAGGGGTAAGCAAAAATAATTTCGGAGGTCCAGTACGGTAGCCTTTAGATCTACATTCTGTGGTCATTATGGAAAGAAATTCAGAATGAATGGATTCTCCGTACAGCCGAAAAGAGTTCAGTACTACGAAAATAAAAAAGAACGTTACCATTGCTGTCAGGTAAATTTATGAGTTTCTTTAAGATTTACAAGGCAGAATGTTTTACTTGGATGTACCAGAAGTTGTCGCACACTTCAGCTGTATGGCTGTATGGTGGTAGCTCTGCGGTTAAGTTAAAGACTAAAACGATGATATCTTGGATAGTAGAAACAAACTTTGTTTGAACAAATAGGGAGATGAAGTAATATGTAAAGATTATGTGTAAAATATAATCATCAAAAAACCCATAAAGAAATCCGACTCACTGGATCTGTGATATCAGTCAATTTTTAACGATTTATCTGGAATTGTCACCGCTGCCCGTGGACATGCCATTCGCTCAGTAAATTCAATCATGACTGCCGCCTATTGGCTGATTGGCCAACATATTGTTGAATTTGAGCAGAAAGGTAAAGAGCGTGCCGATTACGGTGATGAGATCATTAAACGCCTCTCAGTAGATCTCTCTAATCGTTTTGGCAGAGGGTTTTCGGTTACAAATCTTTGGCAAATGAGAGCATTTTTCCTTTACTGGCAAAAACGGCCTATAGTATCGACCGAATTCAAAGAACAGTTAAAAGTGCAGACACTGTCTGCAGAATCTGAAAGTGGATCAAAACTCCAGACATCGTCTGGAGTTTCTGGAGGTAATCAGAAAATTTCTAAAGTGTAGTATGGTAATTACATCCATGAGTAACAAGCTCACGAATTCATTTGACGGGTTCATGGAGTGCCTAATGGCAACGCTCCTCGCCGTCCATTCACACACCGGATATGTGGTGCACAGGCATCGCCAATCCCGGACGTAACACCACCGAGATACAACATTTTTCTGACTTATCAAAATTGTTACTCATCGATATAATGCCCTTTCCAATCAGTTTATGATTCTCTGAATACATCAAGAAGTTGATTAGCGGCATGATCGATTGTACATTCGCCATTCATGACCTGCATCTGAATTTTCTCGACTGCATCTTGGACGGATACGGATTGACCGAAATGAGTCAACAGGAGAATTTTTGCAGTTTCAAGCACCGCAGACTTTATCTGCTCCTGGCGCTGTCGCTCAAAGTGGCCATTACTGCGAGCTACGCCCTCAAGCTCCCTGATGGCTTCCCAGGTTTCGGCAATTCCTTTGTTGCTGTGTGCGCTACTGATAAGCACTTTCGCAATACCAAGTCGATTGGAGTATAGCGACAGTGCCTGCCGGTATACCTTGGCAGATGCGAAAGCCTTCTCCTTAAATTCTCCGTCTGCCTTTGTGACTGCAATCAAATCTGCTGTTTCAAGAATTCCTCGTTTGATTCCCTGTAATTCATCGCCGGCATGTGCCAGGACCAGAAGGAGAACGAGGTCAGTAATCTCGCGAACCGCGTAATCTCCTTGACCAGCACCAACCGTTTCAATCAGAATAGGGTTATACCCTGCAGCTTCACACAATTGCATGACAGAACGAGTAGTATGGGTAACCCCGCCTGCATTGGCTCCTGACGGGGACGGCCGAATAAATGCGTTGGGATGTTTTGCTAGCCTTTGCATGCGAGTTTTATCTCCTAGAATACTTCCCCCAGTTTGGGGACTGGAAGGATCAATGGGCAGAACAGCAACTCGATTTCCCGAGTCTACCAAATGCGTTCCCAGTACTTCAATGAACGTGCTTTTTCCCACACCCGGGGCACCCGTGACTGCAACTCGTAAAGCATTGCCAGTATTGGGTAGAAGAGCCTTAAGCAACTGTTCAGAAGCCTCAAGGTGAGATTCCAAAGTACTCTCTATGAGCGTAATCCCTTGACTGAGGCTGGTACGATCCCCTAGGAGAATTCCATTCACTAACGAATCAATATCAGGAATTCGGGGCATGGTGATCCAGTAGTCGACGTAGAATCGTAATGGCTGCTTCTGCAATAACAGTACCTGGTCCAAAAATTGCGTGAACACCAGATTCATGTAACAATGGGTAATCCTCATCCGGAATAATTCCTCCGACTACCACTTCAATATCTGTTTGATGATCTTGATTGAAAATGTTCATGAGCTCAGGAACAAGAGTCCGATGTGCCCCTGCAAGACTGGAAATTCCTACAAGATGGACGTCATTTTCAATTGCTTGGCAAGCCACTTCATCGGGAGATTGAAATAGCGGGCCGATGTCGACGTCAAAGCCTAGGTCAGCAAATGCAGTTGCAATGACACGTGCCCCGCGGTCATGTCCATCGAGGCCTAGCTTTGCAACCAGTATCCGGGGGCGACGCCCCACGTGGAATGCAAATTGATCAGAAAGTGAACGAGCCTCGGTAATGGATTCGTCAGTTTTCATTACAGTGGAATAGATCCCCGTGGTGGGTTCATTTTGCATAGTATGGCGGCCAAAGACGGTTTCCAGAGCACTGGAAATTTCTCCCAAGGTGGCTCTAGCACGGGCAGCTTCAATAGCAGCATCCAGCAAATTTAAGTTTTTTTGAGATGCAGCGGTTTTCAGGTGGGACAGGGATTCATGCACCTTATTTGGATTCCTGGAACTCTTTAATTCACCCAAGCGCTGAAGCTGATTGGCGAGCACTTCGGCATTGTCAACTCGGAGGAGAGGGATTCCATCGGTAGCTTTTGAGTGGAAGGCATTCAGGCCAACAATAATTTCTTTTCCTTGATCAATATGAGCCTGTTTGACAGTTGCTGCCTCTTCAATTCTCATCTTTGGAATTCCGGATGCAATGGCTTTGGTCATGCCTCCCATAGATTCAATTTCCTGAATATGATCCCATGCTTGGTGAGTTAGTGTATGGGTAAGATGTTCAATGAGATATGAGCCCCCCCAAGGGTCAATCGTGTGAGTCAGAGCTGATTCCTCTCGCAGGATTAACTGGGTGTTACGGGCAATTCTGGCAGCATGTGTTGAGGGGAGTGCAAGAGCTTCATCAAGCGCGTTAGTATGCAGTGATTGCGTTTGTCCACACACGGCGGAGAGTGCTTCAAGAGTCGTTCGAGGGATGTTGTTGTAGGGAGCCTGTGCAGTGAGGCTGTATCCGGATGTTTGACAATGCATACGCAAGGCCATTGATTTGGGGTTTTTGGGGTCAAACGGACGGATGAGTCGAGCCCAGAGTAATCTTGCGGCCCGGAGCTTTGCAATTTCGGTGAAGTAATCCATTCCAATCCCGAAGAAAAAAGAAAATCTTGGTGCAAAGGTGTCAATTTTCAGTCCGCGTTCAAGCCCGGCTCGAATGTATTCCAACCCATTGGCAAGAGTATATGCAAGTTCCAGTCCTGCGGGTGCCCCTGCTTCATGCATGTGGTATCCGCTTACGGACACAGGATTAAATCGGGGCATCTTATTGGCGCACCACTCAATAATATCTCCGGTAATGCGCATGGAAGGTAACGGAGGATAAATGTAGGTATTACGCACCATAAACTCTTTCAGAATGTCATTTTGAATCGTTCCACTAAGTTGTTCAGGGGGGACGCCGGATTCTTCAGCAACGACAATAAAAAATGCCAGTATCGGTAGAACGGCGCCATTCATGGTCATCGAAACACTCATCTTCGAAAGAGGGATGTTTCTGAACAGGATCCGCATATCCTCTACGCTATCAATTGCAACGCCCGCTTGCCCAACATCTCCGCGGACCAATGAGTGATCAGAATCATAGCCTCGATGTGTCGGAAGATCAAATGCGACGGAAAGTCCACGCTGTCCCGCAGCTAAGGCATTTTTGTAGAAGGTATTTGATTCTTCCGCAGTGGAAAACCCCGCATACTGCCGAATTGTCCATGGTCTGGAAGTATACATGGATGCATACGGACCGCGCAGAAAAGGAGGAATTCCTGCGGCATAATCAAGATGTTCACATGCTTCAAGATCCAAGGCGTCACAGGTGCGACGGCTATTAAGAGTTTCACGATCTATCTTGGGAGAGAGGCTAAATCTCCTGAAGGGTATGGATGTAAAATCAGGTCGCATTTTACTCCAGCAAAAGCAATAGCTGATCTGCAGCATCGGGCAGTGGGTCACCAGGCTTCACCAATGCCTGCCCGCATTGCTGATTCTGTATCTGGAATCCCTTGTCGGTTTCAGTGATTGTGAGGTCGATGGAGTCAGATCCATTTCCTTCGATCGAGCAATTACATAAATTCAATAGACGGTCAAGCCATGGATTGTATGATCCATGGATCCGGACGCGGGCAGGTGTTCCAAGATGCTTCGTGCGGATTCGAATAGTTTCAAGCGAAGCGACAAGGCTTTTTTTCTGTGGAGCTGTTTCTTTAATCTGTTCAGAGAGAAAGGCGTTGGCGCCGACTATAATGTCTTTTCCGGAAGAGACATCTGTTCTACGCCGGGTATCTACCCGCTGGATTTCCTTTTCGATCCAGGATTGTGATTTCCGCAGTCCTCCCTTGGACTCAATCGTTTGGAACAATTTCCACGAAGCAAGCCCCAGAGCTTCGGTCAGATGCTCTATCATCCATGATCCTGCGGCAGGGTCTGCAACGCTACCGAGTTTTCCCTCGTGTCTCAGGATATGCAGGATTCTAAGGCTGTGCCCAATGCCGGGCGAGACAATTACATCACAGCCGCCGGTAATCGCTGCAGCATACTGAAGAGTTTGACGAATTAAGTGCGTATCGGAATCCAGAACAGATTCATAACGATGACTTGGAACCCCAACAATGTGAATGTTGTGAGTGTGTGCATTGTATGCGCGGAGCACTTCGGAAGCCCCAAGTCGTAATGCCCGCAGTCGGGCAAGATCTAGTAGGTAGCGCTCGCCTACAGGGACTTGAAAATACAAATGCTTTGCTGTGCAATTTGGTGCAAGCTCAGCCATCAGATCTGATAGCTGAGCCAATCCGAAGGCCAGTTCCTGAACATGTGTTGCGCCATAGTCATGCCACTTTTCAAGATTGATTACCTGTGTCCAGAGTCCGGTGGCTTCAGCTATCTCCATTGCGGAAATAGCTGAATACTGTTCCGGGAGAGTGATAGCGCCGCGAAGACTACATGAATCTAGCGCCTTGTTAACCGTCTGAGATTGGAGAATTTTAATGAGTTCAGGGGAAATTTTTGCTCCACTGAAAAAAAGAGGGAGTTCTACAGCAGGCAATTGTTCTGGAGATACAACTGGTTCGTCTAACAAAACCCAAAGGGCTTCTGCGCCAGCGTCTTGGGCGGCTGTGGAATCAGGTAGATTTACGTTTGCACAAATCAGCCATTGACGACGATCAAATGTATGTCCAGGATTGGATGCATTATGGCGGTAATATGGCTGAATTTCAATCCCTTCAATTGGTCTCCAGTTGAAATCTTCGGGGAGCAGGTTTTTCCATTCATTGTCTTGAACTGGAGGAAAATAATTTAGCAAGTTCAGCGATTCTCGCATCCTCATACCTCTGGATGTCCACGTAGAATTTTGATGAGATCAAAAATAGCAATGCCGTAGGCGACGGCCACATTCAATGAGTGCTTGGCGCCATATTGGGGGATCTCCAATGCGCAATCTGCCTGATCAATCAGGTGCTCATCAACACCTGAGAGCTCATTACCTACGAGTAGGCAGAGCGGGAACTGCTCCCTGGTTAAGGCAGAAATGACCATAGGTGAGTCGGTAAGCTCTAGGGCGGCAATCATGTAACCTAGTTTACGCAGGTTCCCGATCGCAACCGTTGCTTTCGGTTCGTAGTTCCATGGAACTGTATCTTGGGCACCGAGTGCTGCCTTATGCACTTGGGGATGCTCAGGAGTTGCTGTAATTCCTGTAAGAATTATACGTTCAATGAGAGCACCGTCTGAAGTCCGAAAAATTGAGCCTACATTGTGCACCGAACGCACATTATCCAGTATAACTGTGATCGGATGACGTGGAATCAATCGGACAGTTTCCAAGGACGGTCGGTCAATTTCTTCATGACGAAGTTTTCGCATCTTAAGTTGGAGTGATTATAGCTATTGACGGTCATGCTGCGTCAGGTAAGAGTACCGTGGCGCGTCAGCTTGCAGAAGTATCGGGATTCGTGTTCATGGATTCCGGTTTGATGTATCGAGCAGTTGCCTTAGGGTTTCTCAAGCATAAGATAGAATGTACGGAAGATGGTGCAAAAGTCTATCTCCCCGAAATGCAACTGGATGTAGACTGCGTTCGATCCAGAATGAAGGTATACATCGATGAAACAGATGTCACTGCAAAGCTTCATACATCACAGGTTACGGAAGTTTCCAGTCTGATTGCAAAGCTTCAAATCGTTCGAGATGTACTACTTGGAGTACAGCGCGGATTTGGTGAGCGATTTGGTCACACCCCGGGCATTCTGGCAGTTGGTCGGGATATGGGAACGGTCGTTTTTCCCGAAGCACGCATGAAATTCTTTGTCACGGCATCGCTTGAAGTACGAGCCCGTCGTCGCTACAATGAACTGATCCAGGCAGGGAATGATGTAACATTCAGGGAAATTTATGATGCCATCGCGCGGCGGGATTATCAAGATTCGAACAGGAAGATTGCTCCACTCAAAAAGGCACCGGATGCGATAGTAGTGAATACAGATCATCTGACCTGTGATAGCCAGCTGCAGCTTCTGCTTGAATACATTAAGGAACGTTAAACTTTCACAAAGAGTTAAAGTAGGTTCGCATGGCGTAGATGTGGTGACTTTTCCGTTACTTCTTCCAGCATGATACGCCCATTTATAATTAAACAATCCTTGGTGTTGATGCAATTGGAAGTGCATTAGATCGTACATCAGGTCAAATCTCTATGTCAGAAGAAAACCAATCAAACGTGAATGCCTCCAAGAAGGAGGCAATGGATGAGTCAAAAACTGAAAATCATGCAGAAGTAAATGGAGCCCCGAGTGATGTTGATCATTCAGCAACTCCAGAACCTCAGAATTCTACTGATTCAGTAGATATTAATTCAGAAGACGCTAACTCAGAGGCCGCCTCCGAGTCGTCTATAGTATCATCCGAAGCTGATGCTGAATCGATTAACGAGGCTTCAACGGCGCCGGAATCTCCTGAGGCGGAATTATCTGAAACGCACTCCGAGCCGATTGAGCCAAGTGAGGCAGCCGTGGAAGTATCGGTAGAACCACCAGAGAAAATCAGTGAGGTAGCTGATGCGCCTGAAGTGGACGCTGAAATATCCGAGCAAGTTTCTCAATCAGTTTCTCCTGCCGAAACAGCTGTGGATTCATCCGAGACAGAAAATAATCTCGTTACCGAGACAGCTTCAGAGTCACCTGAAACAGAAAGTGAACTCAGTGAAGATGAAGTATCATCCGTGTCGGAAGAATCCAGAGAGGAGCAGCCCAGGATAGGGTATACAGGAGAAATTATCGGAGAAGTGGTAAGCCTGTCTAGCCTGGAGGCTGAGCAAGATCCCTTGGAAGAGCAGCAGGCCGGAGCAGATGAATTGATCAAATTGATTGATGGCTCGCTCAGCAAGGTCTCGCAAGACGAAATCGTGTCAGGACGGATCATATCCGTAGGCGAAAAAGATGTTGTGATTGATATCGGCTTCAAAAGTGACGGAGTGATCTCCAAGAGCGAGTTTTCCGGTGAAGTTGAGCCCGGAGATGAGGTGGAGGTATATCTTGAGCGACTGGAAAACTATCATGGACAGCTTGTCCTCAGTAAAGGACGAGCAGAACAGATTCGTCGTTGGGAGCAGGTGGAAGAGGCTTTCCGTAATGGAACGGTATTGGAAGGGACGATTGTTCGTCGGATCAAAGGGGGCATGATTGTTGACCTCATTGACGGACTGGAAGCATTTTTGCCAGGGTCACAGATTGATATGCGGCCTGTTCGAGATTTTGATTCATACCTTGATCGCAAGATGGAATTCAAGATCGTTAAAGTCAATGCCGAAAATGAAAACGTAGTCGTTTCTCATAAAGCATTGATTGAGCGTGAGTTAGCTTCTCAGCGTGAGAGTATTCTTTCCACCATGGAGACGGGGCAAGTTCTGGAGGGAGTTGCCAAAAATATCACCGATTTTGGCGTTTTTGTCGATTTAGGTGGAGTTGACGGGTTACTCCATATCACGGATCTCACTTGGGGGCGCATCTCGCACCCAACCGAAGTTGTTTCACTGGATGAAGAACTGAAGGTTGTTGTATTAGAGTATGATCGAGAGCGGCAGCGTATTTCATTGGGATTGAGGCAATTGCAACCTCATCCTTGGGAAAATATCGAGGAACGCTACAAGCCCGGGGACATTGTAGAAGGAAAAGTAGTCTCCATCACTGATTATGGTGCATTTCTTGAACTGGAACAGGGTATTGAGGGGCTTGTGCACGTCTCCGAAATGAGCTGGACAGGGCATATTCGCCATCCATCGCAACGTGTATCACTGGGCCAGGTAGTCAAGGTCTCCGTTCTCAGTATCGATCATGATACCCAAAAGATCTCGCTTGGAATGAAACAGTTCGAGGTCAACCCATGGGAGGGGATTGCAATGCGCTATCCCCCTGGAACCGTACTCCGCGGAAGCGTACGCAATATCACACATTTTGGAGCGTTCGTCGAAATTGAGCCAGGGATTGACGGCTTGGTTCATGTGTCTGATTTATCCTGGACGAAAACGATTCGCCACCCAAGTGAGCTGATCAAGAAGAGGCAGGAATTATCCGTTGTAGTCCTTGATGTAGATGAAAAGCGGCAACGAATTGCGCTTGGGCACAAGCAAATTGAAACAAATCCGTGGACAAACCTTGCGACAGTTTACGAGGTTGGAACGGATCACAAGGCCAAGGTGATTCGAATTGATCGTAGAGGACTAACAGTTGAGCTTCCTCTTGAAGTGGAAGCTCTCGTACCCAGAAGCGAGCTTAAGAAGAAGAATGATGGCGGATTTCCACCTTATCAGGAGGGCGATGAGCTAGATCTTCGAGTTATCCGGCTGGATCCGAATCAGAAGGAAATTGTGATGAGCGAAACTGCCAAGAAAAGGCAGGAGGAAGCCAAGGCTCGTGAGAAAGAGAATAAAGCCAAGCGTGCAGAGCGTCGTGAAGAAGAAAAAGCTGTTCGTCGTCATGCCGAACGAGAAAAAATCACTAGTGGACCGACGACCATTGGGGAGATGAGCGGGCTGGAATCCCTTAAGGAAAAAATGGAGGTGAGCCAAGAAATTGCTTCTGAGGCGAAAACTAAGATCAAAACGGGTACGTCAGCCGCGGAGGTTGCCGAAGAGACGACGGCGGTAGACAGTAAAGAAGATGTTCCTGATGATGCAACTGAGGTCGAATCGGATCCATCAGTCATCGACGAGGCCACGGAACAGGAGACTGTGGCTGAAATCTCAGAGGTGGACGATAAAGAAGAAGTTCCTGAGGAAGATGCTCCTGATAATGCAACTGAGGTCGAATCGGATCCATCAGTCATCGACGAGGCCACGGAACAGGAGACTGTAGCTGAAACCTCAGAGGCGGACGATAAAGAAGAAGTTCCTGAGGAAGATGTTCCTGATGATGCAACTGAGTCCGAATCAAATCTATCAGTCATTGACGAGGCCACGGAACAGGAGTCTGTAGCTGAAACCTCAGAGGCGGACAATAAAGAAGAAGCTCCTGTGGAAGACGCTTCTGATGATACAAGTCCGCCCGATACGGACGCAGAGAATGTAGAGCCAGATTCTGAAGAATCCGTGCCAGAAGAGGCAATCGAGGACAAGGCAACAAAAAAGGTAGCGGATCTATCTCAAGAAGAGGCATCTGAGCCTGAAACAGAAGATGGCGCAGATAAACAGGATTAAGTCGCAGACAGAAGTCATCTTTCTCATTCAGGTAGAGTATACCCTCATTTCAATGCCTTGATTCGGTGAATCGTTTTTGATAGATTACTTCTGATCTTGTTGTTCGTATAGTATCCCTGTCATTCTTTCAATCATTCAGCCAGTTAGATGAATAGTTCATCCATTCTCAATTCGTTGGGAATTTCTGATCCGGGGCCCGGGTTGTTGATCGGTTCTTCAGAGAATATTGGGGAAGGACCTCGTCTGGAAATCCATTCTCCGATTGATGGCAGTTTGCTTCGGTCCGTAGGATCGTCATCTCCGGCGGATGTTGCTCGTGGCTGTGAGGCGGCCCATGATGCGTTTCTGTCGTGGCGGATGATTCCCGCTCCCCATAGAGGAGAGCTAGTCCGCCAATTCGGCCAGGTCTTGCGAGAGCATAAGGAGCAATTGGGGGCTCTGGTTACGTTGGAGGCAGGAAAAATTCGATCAGAGGCCGAAGGCGAAGTGCAGGAGATGATTGATGTATGTGATTTTGCAACGGGGCTGAGCAGGCAACTCTATGGTCTTACCATTCAAAGCGAACGCCCGGAGCATCGGCTCATGGAGCAGTGGCATCCATTGGGGCCAGTCGGTATAATTTCGGCATTTAATTTTCCGGTGGCCGTATGGTCCTGGAATACTGCTTTGGCACTGGTTTGCGGAGATCCTGTTGTTTGGAAGCCCTCCGAAAAAACTCCCCTCACTGCGTTGGCATGTCATCATCTGCTCATGAGGGTTATTCGTGATTTTGACGATGCGCCGGATGCACTGAGCGTAATTGTCAATGGTGATTCTGAGGCCGGGAAGGCATTGGTTGACTCCCCACATCTGCCCCTGATTTCAGCAACGGGATCCATTGCAATGGGCCGGGCGGTGGGGCAGCGTGTCGCTGCAAGGCTTGGTCGCTCACTTTTGGAACTGGGAGGCAATAATGCTTTGATTGTTACTCCAAGTGCAAACCTCGATCTGGCAGTGAAAGCTATTACCTTTGCTGCCGTTGGAACAGCGGGGCAGCGATGTACTACTCTTCGAAGGCTGATTGTGCACCGAAGTGTCAAGAAAGAACTGGTGTCGAGACTCCTGAGTGCGTGGGCATCCATACGTATCGGAGATCCACGCGAGGATGATGTATTGATTGGACCACTTATTGATCAGGCAGCTTCCGAAGCCATGGAGCATGCCCTGTCTTTGGCGGTAAAGCAGGGAGGAAAGATTCACGGAGGGGGGCGAGTTACGTCCAATGTGCCTGCTGGCGGCTTTTATGTGAATCCGGCTATGGTAGAAATTTCCGCCGATGCGTCGGTTGTACAGACAGAAACGTTTGCACCGATCTGTTATGTACACGAATACGATCAACTTGAAGAGGCGATCAAGATCCAGAATGAAGTGCCCCAGGGACTTTCCAGTGCCATCTTCACAGACAATGTTCAGGAAGCTGAGATATTTTGTAGCCCCGCCGGTAGTGATTGCGGGATTGCAAATGTAAATATTGGCACAAGTGGGGCTGAAATTGGTGGCGCGTTCGGAGGAGAAAAGGAAACCGGCGGAGGTCGCGAAAGCGGATCTGATTCATGGAAAAACTATATGCGCAGAGCGACCAATACAGTCAATTACGGAACAGATATCCCCCTTGCTCAGGGAGTCGAATTTATATAAGATGTTGCATCCAGCTCAGCATATCCAGTCCATTCCCCAGAGTGGAATTCGGCGCTTCTTCGATCTTGCAGCTTCCATGGAGAGCGTCATCTCACTAGGGATTGGTGAACCTGACTTTGTAACCCCTCGTGCGATCATTGATGCTGCTGTCGCTTCGCTGGCGGCGGGGAAGACAGGCTATACATCTAATACAGGATTGCTAGAGCTTCGCGAGGCTATTTCAGCACATCTCCATCGTCTGTATGGATATCAGGTAGATCCAGATCAGATATTAATCACAATAGGTGCCAGTGAAGCAATGCAATTAGCAATGCTATCACTTTTGTCTCCGGGAGATGAAGTTCTGATTCCGGAGCCCTGTTTTGTGTCTTATGGACCAGTCGTGCAGTTTGCTCATGGAAAGGTTGTCTATGTTCCTACCTGTGCAGAAAATAACTTTGAGGTAACCCCGGAGGACATTTCCAGCAGGATCACTCCTCGAACACGGATGATATATATAGGCTATCCGAACAATCCCACCGGAGCTGTCCTGAGGCGAGAGACACTCCAGGAGATAGCTGCCATAGCGGAAGCACACGATCTTGTTCTGGTTTCAGATGAGATTTATGATCAACTCATTTATGGAAACGCCAGATTGAAAGGGCATACGAGTGTATGGTCAATTGATATGCTTCGTGAACGTAGCATCATTCTGGGAGGCTTTTCAAAAGCCTATGCCATGACAGGATGGAGGCTTGGTTATGCGATTGCGCCCCCGTCACTCTATGACGGCCTCTACAAAGTTCATCAATATATGATCATGAGTGCCCCAACCATCGCACAGTATGGTGCCATAGCCGCGATGGAATCCTGTTCGCCAGATGTGGAACGTATGCGTCAGGCATACGATAGACGCAGAAGGATTCTTGTTGATGAATTGCGGGCCGCAGGACTTCCAACATTTGAGCCGGAGGGGGCTTTTTATTGCTTCCCTGATATTCGAAGTACAGGCCTGAGCTCGGAGGAGTTCGCAGAAAAGCTGATTCATGAAGAATCCGTGGCCGTTGTACCAGGAGATGCATTTGGTCCCAGTGGTGCAGGGTTTGTGCGATGCTCCTATGCCACAGCGGACGAGAAGGTTTTAGAAGCAAGTCGGAGGATTCACAGCTTTGTAAAGAGGCAAAAGGGAGATTAATGATTAGAGGATTGATTGGTGTTGGTGTTGCAGTGGGGCTCCATCTAGTCTTGGGGTGGGCTTGGACCATAGGTGGTGGAATAGCTGTAGGTTTGTATCACACCAAACGTGCCTGGCTAGCAGGAGGAATCTGTGTAGGAGTGAGCTGGGGTGTATTTGTGGCACATGCATTTATTGTGGCTCCTGAGCCAACCATGCGATTGATGGAGGTGATGGGGGGAATATTTGGCGATCTTCCAAGTTCACTCATACCGGTATTAACGGTTTTCGTGGGTATGCTGCTCGGGGTAGCGGGAGGTGCAGTAGGAGCATCTCTGAAATCCATTTTGACACCTTTTCTACTCAAATAAATACTTGAGGTATTCACAGATTTCTCCATATAACTGGATTATACGATGATATCTGGATCCGAGATTGAAAGCTTAATGGAGCGCGCCCAAGCGCTCGGAGGCTATCTTTGACGTTGACAAACGGTCGGAGCGGCTTCAGGTCCTGAATGAAAAACGGCTTGCCCCAAATTACTGGGAGAATGCAGAAGCAGCTCAGGAAAATGAGCGTGCCATTGCGTCTGAGAATGAATGGCTTAATGCATACAAAGTTGTATGCGAGCAAGCGGAGGATATTTCTGTTCTGATAGAACTTTCCGAGGAAGAATCGGAAAATCTCGATGATGAGATTGAGGCAGGCTGCAAAGCGCTACAGACATCCATTGAATCTATGGAATTGCGCAGTATGCTCTCTGGGGGGGATGATCATCGGAATGCAATTCTTACAATCAATCCGGGTGCTGGTGGAACAGAGAGTCAGGATTGGGCCGAGATGCTTTTGCGGATGTATACCCGTTATGCGGAGAGGCACGGATACAAGGTCACTCTACTCGGCCATCAGCCGGGGGAAGTTGCAGGGATCAAGAGTGCCTCGCTCGGTATTCAGGGAGAATTTGCCTACGGATACCTCAAGGCGGAATCTGGTGTACATCGGCTCGTACGTATTTCTCCATTTGACTCCAATTCACGTCGGCATACCTCCTTTGCAAGTGTTTTCGTTTATCCTGAAATAGATGACACAATCGAAATTGATTTACGATCGGCCGATATTGAGTTACAGACATTCCGATCGGGTGGTAAGGGGGGACAGAATGTAAACAAGCTTGATACTGGAGTACGTTTGATCTGGACAGGCGCACTTTCCAATGGAGAGCAAGTTCGCGTAGCTGCAGAATGTACAGAAGAGCGTAGCCAACTCCAGAATAGAGAGCGGGCGATGACAATGCTCAAGAGCCGCGTCTATCGCTTGGAGCAAGCAATTCAGGAGGAGGAGAAAAATAAACGGGAGTCCCAAAAAAAGAGAATAGATTTTGGGAGCCAGATCCGTTCCTATGTATTTCAGCCCTATACGATGGTCAATGACCACCGTACGGAACTCAAGATTACCGATGTACAGTCCGTGATGGATGGTGACCTGCACGGCTTTGTCAAGGCATACCTGCTACAGTAATTCATGTCGGATCAATATCGGGTAGATTATCTTGTTTTGGGAAGTGGGATCGCTGGACTCTGGTTTGCGCTTGGCGTTGCAGATTATGGCCAGGTAGCTATTATTACGAAAAAAGAGACTGCCGAATCAAATACCAATTATGCTCAAGGTGGCATTGCGGGTGTCTGGGACAAGAATGATTCCATTGAAAGTCATGTGCATGACACCCTTGTAGCAGGAGCGGGCCTTTGTGACGAAGATGTAGTTAGGGAAGTTGTTTCCGAGGGCCCCCGCGAAATTCAAGCCTTGATGGATCTCGGTGCCTCATTTACCAAATCAGAGGGGAAGTTGCACCTAGGGCGTGAAGCGGGGCATGCACATGCCAGAATTCTTCATGCTAGTGATACGACTGGTCGGGAGGTGGAACGAGTTCTGATGGAAAAAATCCTGGCTCACCCTAATATTACAGTCTTTGATTTTCACTACGCAGTAGATCTGATTACAGAGCATCATTTGGGGCAACATGTGACCCGATTGCGACCAGATATCAGTTGCTACGGCGCCTATGTTCTGGATGAAAAGAACGAGACTGTCTATACATTTCTGGCACGTGTGACACTATTGGCCACAGGTGGATCATGCGCTGTTTACCGGCACACGACGAATCCGTCCATCGCAACGGGAGACGGAGTTGCCATGGCATATCGTGCAAAAGCCCGCATCGCTAATATGGAGTTTGTGCAGTTTCATCCGACTGCACTTTATCAGGGTAAAGTATATGAGGGGCGTGAGTTCCTCGTTTCTGAAGCAGTGAGAGGACACGGCGGCATTTTGTTGAACCGCAGTGGTGAAGCATTCATGAAGCAGTACGATTCACGAGCGGAGCTGGCTCCACGTGATATAGTAGCTCGAGCAATTGATGACCAGCTGAAGCACCGGGGAGAAGATCATGTTTTTCTGGATGTTTCACATCTTGATGCTGCTGAAACCGAGCAGGCCTTCCCGTATATCGTAAGGACGTGTCGTGAGGTTGGAATCGATCCAACTGCCGAACCAATCCCCGTGGTTCCGGCTGCGCATTATCAGTGTGGTGGTGTACAAACCGACTCAATGGCGAGAACCAGTATTACGGGACTTTTAGCTGCAGGCGAGGTCGCCTATACGGGATTGCATGGTGCGAATAGACTTGCAAGCAACTCTCTATTGGAAGCGTTAGTATTCAGTCGGAAAGCAATTAATAGTGCCCCGAAAATTGCCGCTGAGCGAAGCTTTAATGAAGCTGTTCCAGATTGGGATTCCTCCGGCACCGCACAGCAACGGGAATGGGTCCTCATCTCCCACAATCGGAAAGAGCTGCAGCGGACGATGTGGAGTTACGTGGGAATTGTTCGATCTGATCTCAGACTTTCTCGGGCACTTCGTCGGACTAAGCTACTTTATGAAGAGGTAGAAGAGTTTTATGGTCGTACTCGCATTTCCAGCCGGCTGTGCGAGCTCAGAAATCTGATTGCCGTTGCATATCTGGTCATTCGCAGTGCACAGATGCGCAGGGAGAGCCGAGGTTTACACTACACATTGGACTACCCGGAGCAAGTAGCTGTGGAACGACGGCCAAGTCTGGTTTAAGACGGAACAAGTGTATTTGATAGTGGTTTGCTAGTCTGTGTGGCATTTTTGTTACGATGGGAGTAGATGTCCAGTCGTTTCTGTGCCGCTCGACGGCAGATGAGGAGCTCAATTACGAGCCCCTTTTTTTGTTTGATTTAATTTGAACTGCGCCCGTCACGCAAGTCGAGACTGGGCGTTTTTGACATACAGTAGTCATGGACTCAGTTGGACTTGAAGAGCGTGTACGCCCGCTGATAGAAGAAATATTGGACACGGGGCCGATATTTCTGGTTGACTTTTCGGTACGCGGCAGCCGCGGCTCTCATGCTGTTGACATCTTTATTGAAAGTGACCATGCATTGGGGGTGAATCAACTCGCTGAATTAAGTAGGGAGATAGGATTTCTCCTTGATACGGGCGATATCATGCCTGGACCCTATACCTTAAACGTATCCACACCTGGCGCAGATCGCCCATTGCGCCTTCCAAGGCAGTATAGAAAACATCTTGGACGTACCCTTCGTGTTCATTATCGTAAGAATGAGGATGCATGTACGGAGATCTGTGGAGAACTTATCGTTGCTGAGGACTCTTCTATTCAGATTCAGAATGGGAAAAGAGCCATAGAAATACTTCATGATGATATCCAGTGGGCCAAAGTACAGTTGCCCTGGTAAAACTAAAATTAATCGTGATGCACAGTAGAAACCTTGTTTCGTCATTTGCCGAAATTGCCCGGGAAAAGGATATAGATCGGGACACACTTCAGTTGATCGTGGAGGATGTAATGCGTGCGATGATCCGAACGCGATTCGGATCGGATGAAGCGTTTGAGATCATTTTTAATCCGGATCATGGAGATCTACAGATTCTACATATCCGGGAAGTGGTCGAGAATTATGATTTATCCGATCCCGTGACCCAGATTGAGCTTCGGGATGCACTCAAGATAGAAGATGATTTTGAGGTGGAAGATGACGTTGCGGAAGAGGTTCAAGTTTCCGAGTTTGGACGTCGCGCGGTACAAACCGTCCGCTATACGTTTCGGAATCGTATTCGAGACATTGAAAAAGAAAATGTTTATGCAGAATACATGGATCTTGTTGGTGAACTGGTGGTCGGCGAAATCTATCAGATTCGGAGGCGAGAACTCCTGATTATGCACAATCGGGTTGAGTTGATCATGCCACGGGAAGAACAGATTCCACGAGATCGATATCGGAAAGGGGATATGCTGCGCGCAGTAGTGAAGGAAGTCCGCCGTGATGCGGGCGGAAATCCACAGGTAATTGTCAGTCGTGCGGCTCCCCAACTCATGGAGCGTCTTTTTGAGCTGGAGGTACCCGAAATTGATGAAGGGATTGTAGAGATCAAAGCCGTTGAACGTGAGCCGGGAGATCGGGCCAAAGTAGCAGTCATCAGCCATGATGAGCGCATTGATCCTGTTGGAGCATGTGTGGGGCTGAAGGGAAACAGAATCCATGCAGTTGTACGTGAGCTCAGCAACGAAAACATTGATGTCATGGAATGGACGGATGATTTATTTTTGTTGATAAAGCGCGCTCTTTCCCCCTCCAATCCCATTTCAGTGAATATCAACGATACGCTGGCTACCCCTAAAGCCAAGGTAGTGGTTAAAGTGGATGAAGTAAGTCAGGCTATTGGGAAGGGGGGGATTAATATACGTCTTGCATCACGGATGACCGGGGTGGAGTTGGATATCTTCCGGGAAATTCCAGCGGACGAAGAGGATGTAGAAATTGGTGAATTTGCAGATGAATTCAGTCAAGAGATCATTGACAAGCTTCGCGAGATTGGATGTGACTCAGCGAAGGCAGTTTTGCAGCTGTCAGTTGATGAACTAGTTCGTAGAAGTGGGATGGAGCTTGAAATGGCCACTCGTATTATGGAGTCCATCAAGGCGGAATTTGAGGATGAGGAAGAGCAGGAACTGGAGGAAGAATTTGAATTTTAGGAACCTCGCTTACCATTGTGAACTAGGAAAAAGGTAGATGGCGCCGATCGCTGCTGGAAAAAAATTCAAAAAAGTTCGGCTGCATAAAGCAGCCAAAGAACTGAACTTGGCTACGGATACCATCGTCAGCCACCTTATGGAGCGCGGATTCTCGGATGCCTTACGAGGCGATGGATTCAATGCTGCAATTACAGATGAAGAGGCCTATCTTGATCTACTCGATCATTTTGCGGAAGATCGTGAAGTCCGCTCGCGTGTACAGGAACTTCGTGCAGTACGCGAGGCTGCGTTCATTGGCCAACAGGAAGAGCCGGATTCCGTAGATGTCCCAGAAGAGGATTCCCCAACTGTAACGGATGCTGTAACTGATGAGGCTGTCATTCAGAGCCCTGAGCCAACCCTCGATTCAGAGGCCAGTGAAGAGTCTGTGCCCCTCGCCAAAGAGGAACCGATTACGGATCCTATTCAACCTGGATTACTTGAAGTAATTGCAGAAGAGGAACCTGATCTACAGGAAAGTGAGGATACGGAGTCTGGTGCACCTACTGAACCTGCACAGCAGGTCCAAACTGAAGATGTGCCCGCAATTCCGGAGGTCACTGACAGTCCAGATGTCGAACCTGTTCCCCAAGAAAAACTTCCGAGTACAGAAGAGTCTTCCACAGAAATTGTAGTCGACTCGCAAAAAGAGGAGAATATTGAGGATCAGGATGATTCTGAGGTGATAGCCACGGATGAAGAAGTCGAAACATCTGAGTTTGATCCAGATCAATCGACCGAAGAGGTTACGCTATCAGAGGAGCAAGTGGAGGGAGAAGATGTTATTTCGGCGGGCCGGTATCAACTGCAGGGGACAAAGATAATTGGCAAGATTGACCTCACCACGGTTGAGGGAGGTGCTGTTCCAGGCACCAAACGCAAACGCAAAAAACGTAAACGCAAAAAAGTTGCTACACCTGCATCCAAGCCTGCTACAAAGGCGGAAGAAAAACCAGCTAAAGATGCGGGGACATCTAAGCGCAAGCGTAAGCGCAAAGCCAAAGTAGCTGAGGAGGAAGTTGGGCAATCCGTTCAGGAGACGTTGCGTTCACTGGACCAGGCTACAGTTCGGGTTCGTCAGCGTCGTCGAAGAGCTCGTCGACAGCAACGAGCAGAGGAGAGGCTGCACAGTCAGATTGAGCAGGAAGAAAAGGAACGCATGATTCGCGTCACCGAGTTTGTTTCCACAGGTGAACTCGCCGATTTAATGGGAATTCCGGTGACCGATATCATCAGCACGCTTTTGAGTTCGGGCATGATGGTTTCGATCAATCAGAGACTGGATGCAGATACGATTGCTTATGTGGCAGACGAGTTTGACTTCACAGTGGAATTCATTACTGAATTTGGATCTGAAGATATTGAAGTAATAGAAGATGATCCCGAAGACTTGATTCCAAGGGCACCAGTCGTAACCGTGATGGGGCATGTCGATCACGGAAAAACTTCCCTTCTGGACTATGTTCGGAATGCAAGTGTGGCTGTCGGAGAATCCGGGGGAATTACGCAGCATATCGGTGCATACAAGGTGACACTTGAAGACAATCGGGTTGTCACATTTCTTGACACACCGGGTCACGAAGCATTTACGGCAATGCGTGCCCGGGGCGCCAAAGTCACCGATGTCGTGATCCTTGTTGTTGCAGCGAATGATTCGGTTATGCCGCAAACTATTGAGGCGATCAATCATTCCAAGGCAGCAGGCGTGGCCCTGATTATTGCAGTCAATAAGATTGATCTGGAGCAGGCAGATACCCAGCGGGTGATGAAAGAACTCTCCGATCATGGAGTACTGGTTGAACAGTATGGAGGCAAAGTTCAATGTGCATTTGTGTCTGCGAAGACGGGAGAGGGCGTTGATGATCTATTGGAAAAGGTATTGCTCGAAGCAGATCTTATGGAACTGAAAGGGAACCCCCAGCGACATGCGCAAGGTATCGTGATTGAGAGCAGATTGGATCGTGGACGTGGGAATGTTGCTACCGTTTTGGTGCAAAACGGCACTCTTAAAGTGGGGGATCCATTTGTCGCAGGAATCTATGGAGGACGAGTTCGTGCGATGTTTGATGAGCGAGATCAACAGATTAAATCGGTTGGCCCCAGTGAACCAGCGTTGGTTCTTGGACTACCAGGACAGCCTACGGTGGGAGATCAGTTGGCGGGGATGGAGGATGAATCGGAAGCACGTGAGATATCACAGCGTCGGCAGCAGATCTGGCGGGAGCAGAAGATGCGTCAGTACAAACATGTTCGACTGGAAGATATTGGTCGCCGAATGGCACTGGGAGATTTCAATGAATTGAATCTCATTATCAAAGCGGATGTAGGCGGGTCAGTTGAGGCAATCAGTGACTCATTACATAAAATTTCAACGGATGAGGTTGCGGTCAACATTATTCATTCGGGTGTCGGAGCGATTACAGAGAGCGATGTGATGTTGGCGTCAGCGTCTGATGCAGTAATTATTGGCTTTCAGGTTCGGCCGACTGCTGGTGCACGTGCAGCCTCTGAGCGTGAAGAGATTGACATCCGCACCTATTCAATCATTTACGACGCGATTGAGGATATTCGGGATGCGCTTGAGGGGCTGTTAAGTCCCGAAGAGACAGAGAAAATCACAGGTGTTGCGGAGGTTCGAGAAGTCTTCAAAGTTCCGAAAATTGGGGCAGTTGGAGGTTGCTATATTTCTGAGGGCCGAATTCGGCGGAGCGATACGGTTCATGTACTGCGAGAGGGTATTGTAATTTATAACGGGCGCCTGGCTTCCCTTCGTCGATTTAAGGATGATGTGCGTGAGGTTCTCACCGGTTATGAGTGTGGAATTGGTGTTGAGAATTACAATGATATTAAGGTCGGCGATCAGATTGAAGCTTTTGAGATGGTTCAAACAAAGCGCACCCTGGAGGTATAAAGACTACGATGAGTGTGCGAACGCAGCGCGTTGCGAAGTTGATGCACCGCGAGATTGCGGATATCCTCGCGCGCGAGTTTCCGGACAAGTCCGTGGTAACTGTGACCGACGTCCGTGTGACCAGAGATCTTTCAATCGTTTACGTAGATCTGAGTATTCTGCTTGATTCGAAGAAGGAACGACAGGAAGTTTTTAATGCTTTGGTCAGTCAGACGTCTCTTGTAAGAAAAATTCTCGCACAGAGAATTCGTCATCAGATGCGTGCGATTCCTGATATCAGATTTTTTCTGGACAATTCGCAGGAACATGTTCGTAGAATTGACGCATTGTTTCATCAGATTAAACAACAAGATCATCACGATCACTAGCAAGTGGGAAACGAGTTATTCGATGAGGTATATTTCTGTCCGTACTTCCAGCTCCTTTATTGAATGACTGCAATTGAGGCTCATTGAGAACATGGATAAAGGAGCCCATGTCCCCGTGCTGGATAAATCCATATGTGCTCATGCAAAGGCTGCTGAAGAATTCCTTGATTCGGCACTCTTGGTGGACAAACCCGGTGGTTGGACATCCTATGATATTATTAGGAGGCTCAAGAGCTACTTTCCAAGGTCAACTAAAATTGGACATGCAGGCACCCTCGATCCACTGGCAACGGGATTATTGATCCTATTATTTGGCAAGGCGACAAAGTCTCAGGTGAAATTTCTTGGCCTGTCCAAAACATACTCTGGCATCATACGTCTTGGAGAAGTAACGGCATCAATGGATTCGGAAACAGAAATACTAGAACGAAAAAGCATTGATGGGATTACCTCTGAACAAGTTGAATCCGCTTGTAAAGCTCATACAGGTGTTATTCAACAGATTCCACCGATGTATTCAGCAGTAAAGGTGGGTGGGGAGCGGCTGTACAAAAAGGCAAGACGGGGAGAATCTGTTCAACGAAAGCCCAACACGGTTACCGTTTATGATTTTGAAATTATCACTATAGACCAAGCGGATGTTCACTTTCGAGTGCGATGCAGTAAGGGAACCTACATCAGGAGGTTAGCACACGATATAGGGCAGCATCTAGAAGTGGGGGGACATCTGATAAAATTGAGGCGTACAGCCATTGGAAATTATCACGTTAATAAGGCATGCACTATAGAAAAGTTGATTAATGCTATGGAATTCCATTGATGGAGCATTTTGATGAAAGAGAGCATCCAAATTCCCCTGTTTGAAGTACAATATCTTGAATTCACCGGTCCAACCATGAGACATCTCACTGTCATATCGGAGCAATTCCATAGACCTCACAAAGTGTATAGTGCCCCATTACTTGGCGGTTGTTTGGAGTTAGTCGAATAACAAGCGATGGTATGCATGATGGCATGGAGATAAAGAATTTTGATTCCTTGCAGCCAAGATATGTCCGAGAAACTGAAGAGAAAAAATTCTAGCTTTTCCTCGATCATTGAAAGGGGGTTGGATGCTGTAGTCAGGCAGACAAACAGCATCTTGACCGTAGGTACTTTCGATGGAGTACATCTTGGACATCGAAAGATTATCGAAGATCTGGTACAGCGTTCCAAAGATGTGAGCGGAGTCACTATTCTGGTTACGTTCGATCCGCACCCTCGCGAAATACTATTACAGCAATCTCTGCCTAGGCTGACTACGATAGAGGAACGGGCTGCGATTTTATCTTCTCTTGGATTAGATCGAATGGTTGTATTACCATTTACAGAGCAATTCTCCAAACTAAGTGCAAAAAGCTTTGTAACTGAGCTGCTTGTTGGATCCATCGGGTTTCGGACTATTGTTGTTGGACATGATCACCGGTTCGGCAAGAACCGTACAGGTAATGTTGATTTACTTATTGCTTTGGGGAAGCAGTACAATTTTGACGTTGGAGTCATTAGTCCTCATATTGTGGGAGGCTCTGCCGTTTCTTCCCGGAGAGTGCGTTCTCTTCTGCAGGAAAAAGGAGATGTAGCGCTTGCAGCACAACTGCTCGGGCGATCATATTCTCTCACAGGCAGAGTAATTCGTGGAGCTTCCCGTGGCAAGAAGTTGGGCTATCCAACAGCAAACCTGCGCCTGCTCGACCCCAGCAAAGTGATTCCTTCCTATGGGGTTTATGCGGTGAATGTTCAGCTACAGGGCATACTCAAAGGAGGGATGATGAACATTGGTGTGCGTCCAGCCATCAAGGACAGCGAAGGAGTACATCTGGAGGTGCACCTGTTTGATTTTGACAAAACCATATATGGGCAAGAGCTAACCGTGTATTTTCTTGAGCGCATCCGGGGTGAGCGAGATTTTGATTCAATGGAAAAACTGAGTGATGCGATGCGAAAAGACGAAATTGACTGCAGGCAGATCTTGAGAGCAAGTTCATTGAAATAATCCAGAGTTGGTTAGAGATGATTCAAGACTTAAATTTCTACATTGGATGTGAATTATTCTCTGGATTACCTATGTTGTACTGCAAATCCCGAGAATAATGAAACAGAGGTAATGAAACAGACACAATAGCCTTGCGTATCAATGTGCTGATTCATTTCGGTCAGCCAAAACATCAATCTATACCGTGTTGGGCCTTGTACGGTGGCACTGTGACGGGAATGTAATCTTAGTTAGGCCAACAATTTCAATCAAATGATAACAAAGGAACGAACACAATATTTTGCTGAGAAGTATGGCAGTGGTCCCTCGGATACCGGCAGGGCAGAAGTGCAGATAGCAATTTTTTCTGAACGAATTCGTCATCTGACGCAACACTTAAAGAACAACAGCAAAGATCACGCAACGCGGCGCGGATTGCTAAAACTAGTCGGAAAGCGTCGTAGGATGCTCAACTATCTGATTAACAAGGATATTGAGCGTTATCGGAATATCACCAAAGCGTTAGGCTTGCGCAAGTAGGCGCGGGTACCTCTGAACCAAACTCAATCGTTCAGAGACGCTTTTTATTATTGAGGTTAGATGACACCCAAAGCTATAACGGTGCAAGTAGAATATGCGCCAGGAAGAATAATATCAATGGAAACCGGTCGCTTGGCTAAACAGGCCGGCGGCTCAATTGTGGTACGCACGGGAGATACAATGGTGATGGCAACGGCCGTCGCATCAAGTTCAGCTCGCCCGGGGCAGAACTTTTTCCCACTTACCGTGGACTATCGGGAAAAATTTGCTTCCGGGGGCAAAATTCCAGGTGGATTTATTAAACGTGAAGGACGCCTGAACGATAAAGAGATTCTTACATCTCGTCTGGTTGACCGCGCAATTCGTCCACTTTTTCCTGAAGGGTACAGAAATGAAGTTCAATTAATCGGTTCAGTCATCTCTGCGGATGGAGAGAATGATGGAGATATGCTTTTCGGAATTGGAGCTTCGGCGGCACTTATGCTGTCGGGAGCACCTTTTGATGGGCCAATTGCAGAAGTTCGAATTGGAAAGATTGACGGCAATTTTGTTGTGAATCCAACCAAAGATGAACAGAGGGCAAGCGACTTGAACTTGGTCGTAGCAGGCAAGATGGATGCGATCATGATGGTCGAAGGTGAAATGGAAGAATGCTCGGAAGAGAATGTGGTGGAGGCTCTGACAGTTGCACATGAGGTCATTCAGAAGCTCTGTCAAATCCAACTGGATTTACGGAGCGAGTTTGAATCTGCTCATGCGCCGATTGAACCACAGGAATATGAAGTGGATTTACCGGCTTCTGAGCTTGTGGAGCGTGTACGGAAAGTTCTTCAGGGGAAACTGGAAGCACATATTCGAGCTCCTTATGATAAAAAGAAATTCTATGGAGGGCTTGCAGATCTCGTAGATGAGGCTGTTGAGGTGATCTTGGAAGATTTTCCGGAGTCAGAAGATTCAATTGCCGATCAGGTTCGGTCGGCTGCAGGAATCGTTTCACGAGATGTTATGCGAGAAATGGTCTTGGCAGATCACAGACGAATTGATGGACGTGACCCTGAATCTGTACGACCAATCTGGTGTGAAGCAGGATATCTGCCACGAGTACATGGATCCTCCATCTTTACGAGAGGTGAAACCCAGGTGATGGCCTCCGTAACTCTTGGTACGACACGGGATCAGCAGGCGGTTGATCAAGTGTTTGATCAAGAAGACAAACACTTTTTCCTCCATTATGAATTTCCCCCATTCTCAACCGGAGAGGTCAAGTTCTTGCGCGGTGCAAGTAGACGGGAAATTGGACATGGCTATCTTGCCGAACGTGCACTTCAAGGGATGATCCCCGATCAAGAAGAATTCCCTTATACGATTCGAGTGAATGCGGATGTTCTGGAATCCAATGGGTCCTCTTCCATGGCGAGTGTATGTTCTGGAAGCCTTGCACTCATGGATGCAGGTGTTCCAATTCGCAAGGCGGTGGCAGGGGTTGCTATGGGTATGATTGCCGATGAAACTCGACATGTTGTTCTTACCGATATTCTTGGTACGGAAGATCATCTCGGAGACATGGATTTCAAGGTGACCGGAACTCGTGACGGAATTACAGCCTGCCAAATGGACATCAAGATCAGTGGACTCTCGCAAGATCTGATGTTACAGGCGTTAAAACAAGCGCGTGAGGCCAGATTACATATTCTGGACGTGATGGATCAAACGCTTGACGTACCGCGCGAAAGAATGTCACAATATGCCCCCAGACTTACCCAAATCACAATTGATAGTGAATTGATTGGAGCGATCATTGGCCCAGGCGGCAAAGTCATTCGTGGTATCCAGACAGATACCGGGGTTGCAATTGAAGTTGAAGAGAAAGACAACTTGGGATATGTAACGATCGCCGGCTCGGATGAAGATTCAGTAGACAAGGCGATTGAAATTATTCGCGGTCTGGTTGCGACACCAGAAGTAGGGGAAGAATATGAAGGAACCGTTCGCAGCATCCTTGATGTTGGGGCAATCGTAGAAATACTTCCGGGCAAAGAAGGACTGGTACATAAGAGTGAGTTGTCTTGGGATTGGATTGATCATCCAGGTGATGCTGTACAGGTTGGAGACAAACTCACGGTAAGGCTCATGGAAATCCGAGATCGTGGACGACTTCGTCTCAGCCATAAAGTGACCGTTCCTCGCCCTGCGCATGTTAAGCGAGGTGATCGCTCTTTCCGTGGAGGGAAGCAAGGTGGCAGATCTCATCATGGTGGTCGTTCCCGAGGGCCGAGGCGTTCATAGTCAAGGCGAAGAGTTGTGGTTATCAAAACGACGCTCCCTAGCGGTGTCCGAGTTCTCAGTGAAGCCGTTCCTACTGTCAGATCCATTGCAGTAGGAGTATGGATCAACTCTGGAAGTCGCAATGATCCAGATGACATGGCTGGGATCAGTCATTTTGTTGAGCATGCGGTTTTCAAGGGTACGGCGAAACGCAGGATGCATCAAATTGCCAGCCGTATGGAGTCGGTTGGAGGCTATCTGAATGCTTTTACATCCAAAGAACATACCTGTTATTTGACACGAGCATTAGATTCGTATCTCCATCGAGGAGTTGATTCAATATGCGATCTGGTTGCCTCTCCCATTTTTCCGGAGCGTGAGATTGAGAAAGAGAAGAGTGTGGTACTTGAAGAGATGAAAATGTATGACGATGCTCCGGAAGAGTACATTGCAGATCGCTTTGAATCCATGATCTACCCATCTCAAGCTATTGGGCGACCGATTATCGGTTATCCCGAAACCGTTTCGGGGATCAGGCGTGAAGATCTTTTTGAATATGTTTCCACGCAATATACACCAGATCAAATCGTGGTGTCCGCTTCAGGAAATCTTCGTCATAAGACGTTGGTCAAGAGTGTTGAAAAAGCTTTCAGCGATCTCAGAGCAGTCACAACAAACACGAGGGAAGAAATCAAACCTCCACAGCATGAGGCAACAGAAATATTTCTGACTCGACCAATACAGCAGGGGCATCTCATATTGGGGCGCTCTGCTGTATCAATACACTCGAAGCACAGAGCAGTCCTGGAATTATTGAATATAATCTTGGGAGGAGGCAGTTCAAGTCGACTCAATCAAAGAATCCGAGAACGTTATGGGTTCTGCTATAATATTTATTCATTTCTGAACATGTATTCCGATTGTGGAGATTTCGGAATTTATTTGGGCTTGGATCCATCAAAAAGTGATCAGGCGCTTCGGCTGATCTTTCGTGAGTTTGATCGCCTGGCTCAAGTACCAGTGAGCAATCAAGTGCTCGCTCGTGCAAAAGGTCAGGCCCGTGGTGCAATTGCACTTGGTTTGGAGAGTATGTCTAACCGAATGATTCGTTTGGGGAAGCAGGAATTGTATTTTGGAAGGGTGATTTCCATAGATGAGACAATTTCAGAATTGAATGCTGTCACGGCCGATGAAATCCAAACATTTGCAGCAGAATTTTTGACACCGGAGGCATTTTCCAGAATATCACTACTCCCTGCTTCATAAGGGAAATAATCTGTATTCACTCTCCGTGCTACGAGCATGTGGTTTGGGTTTGAGTGCAAGCGTTCCTGTCGGCTCGTGTTTTTATTTTGAGAAGTTCAACTTGGATTTAACCTCCGTGACTTCTGAAATATCCTTGAGTATAAAACACCAGTCGTTGCTCCGGATCGGTATAGCTTGTTTCCCCGATTAAGCATTAAGGGCTTATGTGCGTATACTGATCCTCTGAACTCAAACATAGGATTCCAGCTCGTTCAAGTATGAAAATTCTCGTTACAGGTGGTGCAGGCTTCATTGGCTCACATGTCACAGATCTTCTGACCAATCAAGGTTATTCTGTTGAAGTCTTGGATGATCTCTCCAGTGGTTTACGGGAAAATGTGCCGCAGTCGGTAAAACTTCATGTGACCGATATTCAGTCACCGGTCGCAGCTTCACTGATGAAGAAAAACAGATATCAGGTTCTGGTTCATCATGCTGCGCAAATGGATGTGCGTCGGAGTGTAGAGGATCCGGCCTTTGATGTTCGCGTCAATATTCTGGGATTGATTAATCTTATGGAGGCAGGAAGGGAGAATGGGCTACGTAAAGTGATATTTGCTTCGACGGGTGGTGCAATTTATGGGGAGCCGGAGGCTGGACCACAGCCAGAGTCACATATACAACAACCAGTCTCTCCCTATGGAATCAGTAAGCTGACCTGCGAGAAATTATTACATTTCTACTCTCATGAATATGGAATTCCATACGTTGCCCTAAGATATGGGAACGTATACGGTCCCCGTCAGAATTCACACGGAGAGGCAGGAGTCATTGCAATTTTTACAGAGAGACTTTTATCCGGGCAGCCAACCACGATCCATGGTGATGGGCGCCAGACCCGAGATTATGTTTTTGTTGATGATGTGGCTCGTGCAAACTTTGCTGCACTTAATTTTCATCAAGAATCAACAGCATTCAATATTGGGACTGGCATTGAAACAGATGTTGTTACGCTTCATCATAGGCTTCAGCAGGCGACGGGGGTCAAAAAGAGTGCAGCACATGGCCCACAGAAGTCTGGCGAGCAGCGGCGTAGCGTACTTGATTGTACGAAAGCAGCTGAATATTTGGCCTGGAAGCCGAAAGTCAGCCTTGATGAGGGGCTAAGGTGGACAGCGGAATGGTTTATTGCTCGCAAGAATTCCAGCTAAATGTATAGAGTCGAACTTGAGGATTTTGAGGGGCCACTTGATCTTCTGCTACTTCTCATTAACAGGCGAGAGATAGACATTTTTGACATACCGATTGCCCAGATCACCAGCGAATATCTGTCTTATGTAGAGCTTATGGAGTCCATCAACTTGGATGGAGTAGCAGACTATATTTATTTTGCCGCCTTGTTAATCAGCATTAAAGCCCGAATGCTTCTTCCTAAGCCAAAAATAGATGCCGAGGAGGAAGATCTCGATCCAAGACAGCAACTCGTAGATCAACTACTTGAATATATCCGCTATAAAGATGTGGCGGAGGCGTTGAATATACAACTGGAAGAACGTTCACAACTCTTTACACGGGGACAAGCCTCCAGGCCCCCTGAAGCAGATACGCCAGAACAGGAGATTTTGGTAAAAACAACCATATTTGACCTCATCAATGCACTCCGATTTGTTTTGGAAGGAGTTCCGGATGAGGAAACATATGCAATTTCACGCCAAGAGCACTCCGTAGAGGGGCAATCCGAGTTTTTGCGTAGAGTTTTATTCACTGAAAAACGGGTAAATTTCAGCAATTTGGTAAGAGGTCAAACCAGAGCCTTCATCGTGGCCACTTTTCTGGCTGTATTAGAGATGGTTTATGCTCAGGAAATTCTTGTTTCCAACATTTATGATGACAATACTTTCGTGATTGAGCGAGAGCTAAGCGGCAATGAGTACTGAGAAAAAAATAGGTTTCGACAATAGAGTTTCACTAGCGATGGTTCTTGAGGCTTTGGCCTTTGCCTCGGAAACTCCCGTAAGTGTTGACCAGGTCTGTAATATATATGCCGAATTGAGTGGAGATGATGCAATCCCAAATGAGAAAGCAGTCGAGGATGCCCTGGAAACGCTGAACGCTTCCTTTGAGAAAGAGGGCCATGCATTACGAATCCATACCTGGGCTGGTGGTCTTCGAATGGCAACCACCTCGGCGGTTGCTCCATTTCTTGAAGCCTTTTTTCGACGTGAACGAGCACGGCGTTTAACCCGTCCACTGATGGAAACCCTTGCAATCATTGCTTATAAACAACCATCAACCAGAGCAGAAATTGATGCGATTCGGGGTGTAGATTCAGGGTATTCGATTCGAAAATTACTCTCACTGAATCTTGTTGCAATTACTGGAAGGGCAGAAGTTGCCGGCCGTCCAATGTTGTATGCTACCACCAACCGATTTCTCGAGGAATTTGGAATAAAAGATTTGAATGGGTTACCAACTTTGCGCGAGGCGGAAGAACTACTAGGAGACACAAATTTTGATCAAGAGCGCCTGCGTCTCCTGGTCGCAGATGGAGCGAGCAGTATTGATCAGAAAGTTGCCGATAATTCTCTTGATGATACAAAAATTTCTTCGCAACAGGAATTGTTATTAGAATCGAAAGATCAATGACAAGCTCCGGTTCAAGTAGAGAAAAGTCAGGTATCTGAAGCGAAGTGACTCAATAAACAATGAGGATGAAGAAATTCAAAGTTCATGTTAACCAAGTTTGTGATTTCACTTACTTTTTAATATTCCATACAACCACTGTTGTGTCTTTCAACTGATAGATCTTTCCACTCTGATAAGTAGTCACGAAAGGGCCATCTTCTGGGATAGGCATTGAGTACTGGTAATCTCCGGTGGCGATGTCATATACATCGATTGCTCCGTATTTAGATGTATCCGGTGCACCTCGCGGCCGCCTTGAGAATATAAATAATTTATCATCTTCCACTATCAGACGGTCAGCATGAAAATATCGACCGACCTGACGTTTTGCTGGCATTCCTCCAAGTATGCGCTCCTCTATTTCAGGTTCTTCAAAATCATCGTTATACTCTATGGTTGTTCGGGCATATACTAATGAGCCACTTGGGTCGTACTGGAACAGTAATGGGTATCGGGATAGCACATAGATTAGGTTCTCGCCGTATGTGTTTAGATTACCGCTTGTTCCCAAACCGTCCATGGTTCCAGCATCCACTAGGCTGGAAAAAGGAATCATTTCGTGGGCTGTGCCTTCGAAGCGAGATTCTAGTAACGAAGATTGGTTCGTGGTCGCATACAGGATATACTCCCGTCCTGTAGTAGTTCGTGTATATCTAAAAGGCTGTGAATTAATCCGAACATCTTTTAGAAAAATTCCATCTATTCCAAAAATAGAAATCTTGAAACCATAGGTGTCCAATATATAAATCATGGAGTCACCCGCTACGAAAAAATCCACAACCCCTTGTAGTTCACCGGGTCCCTCTCCACCACCTTCTTCTCCGTAGGTAACCAGATATTCTCCCGAAGGAGAAAATCTCAGAATCTTTTGAATACCAGAATCCAGTATATATATATAACCTTGATCGTCTACAACTACCTCTTGCGGATTATGCAGAAACAGGTCATTGGTGATTGGTATTGAGAATGATTTCTCGTAGGAAATCTCGAGAAAATTTCTTTCCGATACCCTCTGTTCTACCAGTTTATCAAGATAGAAGCGACCAAAACGAATAGGGGTATTGTCCTTTGACTGACAAGAAGTCAGAAATAATGCACTCAAGATTACCCAAGTAAGGGCAGAAATCCAGCGCATGAATCTATCGGTACAGGTTTAGTATCACTTTGCTCAAGGAACCGGTTCTATTCGAGTGGCTTGGTCTTTTTTGCTTGAGAATAAAACCTGTAAGACCTCCTTTTCAATCTCTTCCGGAAGTTGTCCCTCCCAAATGTGTTGTACTATCGCCTGATGATTCATCAACATGATTGTGGGTACATAATAGGTTTTAATCTCCTGAAAAGATAGTGCTGTGACTGTATCCACATATATCCCCGCATTTTCAAGTAAATCTTTTTGTAACCGTATTGAACTACTCGTATCTACGGCAACAATCCACGGGGAGTGTATATCGATCCTGATCTCGTAGTTCAACCAAGTTCTTGTAAAACGGGTGACTTAGTTTGCAGTAAGGGCAACCTGGAGATAATGCAAACAAAAGCAAACCATCTTTATGGTCGCCTGCAAATGCTTCCAAGTGTAGCAAAGTATCTCCAACACCCAAAGTACCGGACATTTGTTCAGGAGTGAGTTGAAGCGATATAAAAGTATAGATTGCAAAACCAAGAACAACGATAAATAGTAGGGCGTGAATGCCTTTTTCTGCAAATGCGCTTTTGATGTTGCAGGAATTTTTCCCATTCAGGCTTACCACTTCATCTCCCATACGACTACTGTTGAATCTTGTGTCTGATAGACCTTGCCATTATGGACAGTGGTATAGTACCGTCCTTTTTCAGGTAGGGACAGGGAGTATTGATAATCCCCATTTCGTGCATCATATACATCAAAAGCTCCGAATGCTGATGTATCAGGAGCCCCTGCCGGATTGACTGCAAGTACAAAAAGTTCGTTATTTTCTATTGAAAGAGGAATGGAATACAAGGATCGACCAACTACTCGTTGGACTTGCATTTCTCCCAAAATAGTTTCTTCTATCTCGGGTTTTCGGAAATTATCATTATAATCCACTGTTGCCCGGGCATATACAAGTGATCCATCTGGTTCATATTGCAACAATAATGGATAACGGTGCAAGACATATAATAGATTTTCGCCATATGCCTTAATATCACCACTTGTTAGCATATCAGTTTCGTTGCCCACAAGGTCAGGAAAAGAAATCACTTTGGTAGAACGATTTCCAAATCGAGTTTCTAATAAGGGCAACCTGGGATCACTGTAAGAGAACAGGACATACTCTCGTCCTGTGGCAGTTTGTTCATACCGCCATGGTTGCGCTCTTTCAGGTTTTTCTTTTTGAAACACGCCATCTATTGAAAAATAAGCAACCTTGTAATCATAAGCGTCCATGACATACACCATGGAATCCCCCATTACACCGAAAGCACCTATGTGAACAATTTCACCGGGTCCTTGTCCACGACCATCCTCTCCATACGAGGTGAGGTATTCGCCGGTAGGAGAAAATCTTAAGACCTTACGGGCTCCGTGGTCCATCACGTGTATATATCCATGATCGTCTATAATCGTAACGGTCGGGTCGTAAAGAAAAACATCGTTTGTGGCTGGAATTGTGAACAGCTTCTCATAGGAAACTTCCGAAAATTGTCTTTCCGAAACAACCTGTTCTACTAATCCATCAAGATAGAAAGGGCCATAGGGAGTGCGGATATCTTCTTTTGTGCGACAAGAGGTCAGAAGTAGTGCCATGAAGCTTATCTGAGTAAGAAAGAAAGTCCTGTACATCAGCTACGGAACGGCCTGTAATATATCTGTGCAATTGTTCGATTGAAACTAGTTGCTTCACAGATACCCACCACGGTCAATCACACTTTTGCATTTCATTTTAGCAGATAGATTGCTATGGCCATAGCAATCAGCTTGTGCACAATAAAGGTGCAATTATTCGAGCCAAGCGGGTATTTTTAGAAAGCAATGCTCTCTCATATAAGAAGCGTCTGGGTTCATATTCTTCATGTATTGCATATTCTCTTCGAATGGGATTGATTGTAGTTACTTGATTCTAGTAGCAATATCCGTGCCAAAATTTTATTCGTGCAAAAAATCTATCTACAAGAGATATATCTGAGGGACTATCAGGATACAAATTTATTGCGCGGGAATATATGCCATGACTGTTGACAATTTTGTCGTCAGCCTACGGCAGGGGAAACTCTTTTCGTTTCCCCCTATAGTTTGTCAAATCGACGTGTAAGCTGAGTGCAGACTGGCTGGCCTCAATTCTATGAGTGAACTTAAAGATCCACATATCAATTAAACAAAGTCAGAAAAGTTCAAATGTTCGTGGCAATAGTAATAAGGGGCACTAATGGCATTGTGATTAACTCCAAACAATTACATTCATCGATCCATCTCCAACCTCCTCTCCCATTGTTGAAGCCGTGATCTATGCGCATTTTGTTACAGAAATTCCGAAATTTTGATCAAGAACGTTTACGCCTCATGATGACAGGTAGGTTGGGTAGCAGTGATCAGAAGGCTATCGATCATTCTCTGGATGACGCAGAAATTTCTTCATGGCTGGAATCATTATCAAATTCAGAAGGATATGACGCATCCAGAGCTAAGTAAACAAAAAGATCAGGTGCTTGAGACGGGGCGGCTCAATCGTTACGTTGCGCGTGCAGGGGTTTGTTCTCGCAGGAATGCAGACGGACTTATCGAAAGCGGTCAGGTTCGGGTAAATGGAAAGGTAGTCCATGAATACTGGTACAACGTCAAGAAGGGAGATCAAGTAACCGTGAAAGGAAAGGAAATTTCACCTCGACAGTTTTTGTATATACTGCTGAACAAGCCCATGAATACGATTACTACGGTTAAAGATCAAAGGGGGCGTAAGACGGTTCTTGATTTGATTGAAATAGATGGAGGAACCAGCGGATTGTTTCCTGTAGGGAGACTTGATCGTAATACTACAGGTGCGCTGATTCTAACCTCGGATGGCTCCTTGGGGCACCGATTAATGCATCCGAGTTTTCAAGTTCCTAAACAATATCGGGTATGTACAAAAGCTCCGGTCCGGAAGAATCATCTTGATCAACTTCAGCGTGGTATCATTTTGGAGGATGGTCCTGCAGTATGTGATCGTGCCGTATATGTACAGTCGGAGAATCTATACGAAATTGGAATTGAGTTGCATGAGGGACGAAATCGTCAGATTCGACGGATGTTAGCCGCACTGGATCACGAGGTTGTTGCTTTGGAGCGAGTGTCGTATGCCGGATTGACGACACGAAGTTTGCGACGTGGAAAATGGCGTGAACTCACAGAAAAAGAAATACGTAAACTATATCGTATGGTAGGACAATTTAACCAACCACCAAACAACCTCAAATGAAAAATCAGTCAGGACATAAGCAGTGGTATGCTAAAAAAGTAAAACGCGAGGGATTGACGTACGATGACGTACTCCTCGTCCCGGGAAAATCAAGTGTAATGCCTCGGGATGTTCAGATTCATACTTGGGTGACCCGCAAAATAAAACTTAATATTCCATTGTTGTCAGCAGCAATGGATACGGTCACGGAAGCAGGATTGGCAATCGCAATGGCAAGGGAAGGGGGAATTGGGGTTCTGCATAAGAATATGTCTGTTGAAGATCAGGCTGCTCAGGTGCGGAGAGTCAAGCGATCCGAAAGTGGAATGATTCTAGATCCAATCACGCTCGAGATTGAGAGTACGGTGGGGGACGCGCGTGCACTAATGTCCAGATATTCAATCGGGGGAATTCCCGTGGTAGATAAGGCGCAACATCTGGCAGGAATCATCACGAATCGAGATTTAAGGTTTCAGGAAGATAATATGCAACCGGTCCAAAGTGTCATGACCCCATCACCGCTTCGTACCGCGCCTGTTGGAACGACACTTGAGCAAGCTGAGGCAATTCTTCAGCAGTATAAAATCGAAAAACTCCCCGTTGTTGATTCTGAGGGTCATCTGAAGGGGTTAATCACTTTCAAGGATATTGAAAAGAAGCGAAGACATCCTTTTGCATGTAAAGACAGCCATGGTCGTCTGCGTGTTGGGGCGGCAGTAGGAGTATTTGGGGATATGTTTGAGCGTGTAGCTGCACTCATTGCCGAAGAAGTTGATTTTGTTGTGATTGATACAGCGCATGGGCATTCGGACGGAGTTCTGAAGGCTGTGGAAAAATTAAAGGGGAAGTATGAGGGTATCCAGGTTCTCGCTGGAAATGTGGCTACCGGGAAAGGGACTGAAGATCTGATTGCCGCAGGTGCAGATGGAATCAAGGTGGGAATTGGTCCAGGGTCAATCTGTACGACGAGAGTTGTTGCTGGGGTGGGAGTTCCACAGTTTACGGCAGTACTTGAATGTGCTGCAGCAGCAAAGCCTCATGGAGTTCCAATTGTTGCCGATGGAGGAATTAAGCAGACTGGCGATATTCCCAAAGCATTGGCAGCGGGTGCCTTCAGTATTATGGTTGGGAGTTTATTCGCTGCGGTTGAGGAAAGTCCAGGAGAAACTGTCATCTTTGAAGGAAGAAAGTTCAAGTCCTATCGAGGAATGGGATCTTTGGGAGCGATGAAAAAGGGGAGTAAGGATCGATATTTTCAAGATGCAGAAGATGATATCAAGAAACTGGTTCCCGAGGGGATAGAAGGGAGAGTTCCCTACAGTGGCCATCTTCATGAGGTCATCTATCAAATGGTCGGCGGACTCAGGGCCGCGATGGGGTATTGCGGTTGTGAAGATTTGGAAGCATTTCGTAACAAATCTGAATTCGTGCGGATTACTGCAAGTGGGCTCAGGGAAAGCCATCCTCACAGCGTTCATATCACGAAGGAAGCACCCAACTACAGCTACCGCCGATAGTTTATCGGTGGGGGCATCACTCAAAGTCAGGAGTTCTCAGATCCCAAGAGTAATTGTTCGTCGTTCACGTGCTGCTTGATCTGCAGCTAATACGATCTTGAGACTGCTGACGGCGTCCTGCATGTGGTCGGTTAAGTCAAGATCTTCCTGAATTGCACGCAACAAAAACTGCTGTTCCAGCGCACAAAGTTCATCATGTGATGGCTCGTCGGACGTATCAATTAACTCATCAGCACGGTCAAATCGACCATTTTGATCGCGACTGCTATGATGAACTTTGAGGCCTCCGGTTTGCGTATGTCCTTCAATATCATCTGTTTGCTCTTTCACTTCATCTACGATGCTAACAGATCCATGAGGGCCGATCACATCTTTGACAAATGAAGCAGTTTCACTCATCATAGGGCCCCAACCGGCTTCATACCAGCCAACAGATCCATCATCAAATGACACCTGAAGCTGTCCATAGTTGTACATGTCTGGAGCGATTTCATTGGAAAGCCGTGCTCCGATTGCACTAACAGTTACCGGACGGGCTCGTGTCATCTGACACATTACATCTACATAATGAACTCCGCAATCCACGATAGGAGACATTGAATTCATTAAATTTCTATGAGTCTCCCATTGATCTCCGCTACTTTGCTGATTTAAGTTCATACGCATTACCAAAGGTTTTCCGAGTTGCTGAGCCAATTCGATAAATTTTTTCCAAGCCGGATGAACGCGGAGAATATATCCTATGATGATTTTCCGGTCTAGCTTATGTGCGAGATCAACAAGCATCTGTGCTTCTTCAGCCGTTTCAGCAAGAGGTTTTTCTACGAATACATGGCAATTAGCCTTAAGAGCCATGCGGACATAATCGGCGTGGGTATCAGGATAGGTATTGATCGAGACGACATCAGGAGTAGTTGCAGATAATGCATGTTCATAGGATTCAAAGGTCGGCAGTCCGCCTAATTCTTCGCTGACTTGGTTACGGGATGCAGGGGTACGGCTCACAAGTCCCACGATTTCAAAGGCATCCATAGAATGATAGGCGCGGGCGTGAGATTTGCCCATATGGCCGCATCCAGCTACGAGCACTTTATATTTTTTCGTTGACACTTTAGATCTCGGTTAATTCAAAAAGATGTTACTGTCAGGTACGCTAAGGGTTCTGTGAGCTCAGTGATTAAATTTTGGGTAAATCCTTCAAATGAAGCGTTAAAATCTTGGATCAACTTTGTTCAATTTTTACTCCAAAGCTCACCCTGATTTCCTTTTGAAAAAACGAAGAGATTCAGTACCTTATTACAATAGAGTGCTCAGATGGGAGAAAATGAATCTCCCCATGAGAGAATACTGTTAAAAATCTCCAGAAAACTCCGATAGAATTGGCACCTTTTCCCATCGGTTAGCGTTCCATGAGGCTGTGAAATAAACATTGCCAATATATTAGATTTTAGGCAGTGCATTTAATCTATCGACAAAGCATACATGCAAGGTAACGGATTTAAGGTTGGTGCGGTCGTTTTCTTTCTGGCACTTTCTGCGTGGTATTTGTTCCCATCGCTGCAGGGCCTGTCCCTGTATGACCGACTGGAGGACATGGAACCAGAGGAGAGAGTTGACTACGAACGCGAGAATTACGCCAGAATTGAGACAATCAAGGAACGATCGCTCAATCTGGGGCTGGATCTTCAGGGTGGGATGCATACGACTATGGAGGTGGGACTTCGAGAACTTCTTTTTCAGTTGGCGGGAGACCGAAGAGACGACCTATTTGACCAGGTTCTTGCGGCCGCAAATATGCGTAGCCAGGAAGAGGGAATCTCTCTCATTGATGCGTTTGTTGAGGAATTCGAAAGTAGAGATCCGGAAGCTAGTTTATCGCGCTATTTTCGTAGTGAAGAGATCACGCGCCGGTCCAGCAATACTGAAGTCACCGATTATTTGCGCGCACAAGTCACGGATGCCATTGGACGCGCAATGCAGGTGATTCGTAATCGTGTTGATCGATATGGGGTGACTGAACCCTCGATTCAGACGCAAGGCAATCGAAGAATCGTGGTTGAATTACCGGGAGTTGATGATCCTGAACGCGTGCGTCGCCTCCTCAAGGGTACCGCGAGGCTAGAGTTTCGGCTGATGGCGGACCCGGGTGAACTGAATTCATCCTTACAAAGGATTATCAACTATTACGAGGTAGATATCGCAGCACCTGCCGATACAATGACAGAAGCAAGTGAAGAAGAGGATGATGATGTAACCGAGGAAGCGGATACATCCTTTGACGTTAGTGAATTGCTTGCTGACACACAAGATCTGGAAGACGTCAGCAATTCCTTACTGGATGTTCTGATTCCGGCAGGACAGGGGTCTGTTGTATTTGGTGAGGTATCCGTGCAGGATACAGCCAGTTTCAATGCACTAATGGCTGATCCAGAGGTCCAGGCCATGCTTCCAAGAGACATAGAACTGCTTTATGATGCGAACCCCAGTACCACAGTAGGAGCCGAATATTATCCAGTTCTTGCTGTGAACGTAAATTCAGAATTGACTGGTGATGTAATTACGGACGCAAGGTCGGATTTTGATCAGACAACCAATCAACCCCTTGTTGATATGGAAATGAATTCGGAAGGGGCACGCATATGGTCTCGGTTGACTGGCGCCAATGTCGGGAAAAATATTGCGATTGTGTTAGATAATGTCGTTTATTCGTATCCAACGGTCATCGGCCAGATCAGTGGTGGACGCTCACAGATAACAGGTCTGGAGTCCCAAGAGGAATCTGATGATATTGTAACCGTTCTGAAGAGTGGAGCATTACCTGCACCCGTGGAGATTGTTGAAGAACGAACCGTCGGGCCAAGCCTAGGTGTAGTTGCTCGACAATCAGGTCTCACCTCACTTCTCGTTGGATTAACCATTGTGGCTCTTTTTATGATATTTTATTATCGGGCAGCAGGAATGGTTGCTGATCTTGCGTTGATCATCAATATCATATTTATTTTGGGTATCCTTGCTGGATTTAATGCAACATTGACGTTGCCCGGTATTGCAGGAATTGTTCTGACGATCGGTATGGCAGTTGATGCGAATGTTCTGATTTTCGAACGTGTACGAGAAGAACAAGCCACAGGAAAAACACTGAAAGCCTCTGTCGATGGAGGATATGGTAAAGCGCTCAGCGCGATTGTGGATGCCAACATTACCACCTTTTTTGTTGGGATCATCCTTTATTCATTCGGGATCGGCCCAATACAAGGATTTGCTGTCACCTTAATGGCCGGTATTCTCGCCTCACTCTTTAGTGCTATTGTATTTACCCGGATCATTTTTGATTATGTAGTGATTGGCCGCCGTGGGTCAGTCAGCTTTGGTTGATCGAGTGCTGCCTAATTGAACAAATATTTGTTATGAGAATTTTTGAGAATGCTGATTTTAATTTAGTCGAAGGGAGGAGAAGAGCCTACATTCTCAGTGGGGTACTTCTCATCCTTAGTGTTGGTGCAATTGTTACACGTGGATTGGAGCTAGGAATAGACTTCAGGGGAGGAATGGAGTTTGTCGTAGAAAGCAATCAGTTTCTGGAGCCAACCGAGATACGAACTATCCTCACGTCCACATTTGAGACTGCACCGGAAGTCAAAACCTATAGTGATGTAGGTGCGGGTGGACAAAATGCATTGCTGATTCGGACTGTTTCCGAAGGTGAAACGACCGAAATCCAACTGTCTATCGTTCAAGCAATCGTCGATGCATTTCCTGAGAGCAATCCACGAGTCATCAAGACAGATGTTGTCGGACCACGATTTGCGGAAGACCTAAAGCGTGGATCCCTTTACGCTGTTCTTGGCTCACTTCTGGTGATTTTCCTTTATGTGATGCTTCGATTTGAATGGAGATTCGGTCTTGGTGCAGTCGCAGCTCTCTTCCATGACGTTTTAATTACATTGGGTATATTTTCATTGCTACAGGGGATTTTGCCGTTTTCATTGCAGATAGATCAGGCCATTATTGCGGCATTTCTGACAATTGTGGGTTATTCTTTGAATGATACAGTGGTTATCTTTGATCGTATTCGCGAGTATACAAACCTGTTCAAGACGGAACCTTACAAGATTGTAGTCAATCGCTCGGTGAATACGACATTGAGTCGTACCTTCGTTACTTCGGGAACCACGTTGCTAGTTGTTGCTACATTGTTTACTTTTGGGGGAGAAGTCCTTCGAGGTTTTTCTTTTGCATTGATAATTGGTATTATTATTGGAACTTATTCGTCCATTTTCGTAGCCACTCCGGTAGTGGTTGAGTTGCATAATCGATCCGGTTCGGTCAATAAAGCCGCCCGGCGCTAATCAAGAAAAGCATGAATTTTTCGGTTGATGAAAGGTATAACGCAGTCGTAATCACCCTCAAGGGGAACATTATGGGGGGGCCAGCAGGAGCTAAACTCCATGACACACTCAGTAACTTGAAAGAGAAGGGAAAACTGAACGTGGTTATAGATTTGGCAAGGGTCAAATTCATGAATTCCAGCGGTCTTGGCATGTTGATCAGCGCCATGACGACTATGCGAAATGCTGGCGGTGATGTACGACTTGCAAATCCAGCCTCGAAAATCAGATCTCTTCTTGTGGTAACCAAACTGGTTACAGTGTTCGAGCATTTTGATTCCGTTGAGGAGGCAACCGAGAGCTTTAAAGCCTCCTAAATTGGTATTGATTGCATAGCTGCTGAGCTATTGTAATCGTGAACCGCTCTATGCGGAGACCTATTCTGTAATGATACCTTCATGGCGGTAACCGTAGTGGTAGGGAGTCAGTGGGGTGACGAGGGAAAAGGGAAAATTGTAGACCTGCTGGCAACTCAATTCAATGTCGTCGCGCGCTATCAGGGCGGGGCCAATGCAGGGCATACTATCAAATGGGGAGACAAGACCCAAGTTCTTCACCTGCTACCGAGTGGTGTTTTTTCTCCCGGAGTCGATTGTGTTATTGGTAATGGTGTTGTAATTGACCCCCGAGCATTAGTTTCTGAAATCCGGGAAGTTCAGAGTCTGGGATACGAATTGGCGGGTCGGCTATGGGTTTCAGGTAATGCACATTGCATTTTACCGTATCACAAGGCTCTGGAGGAAATTCATTCTTCCGAGAAAATTGGAACAACAAAGCGGGGCATTGGTCCGGCATATACAGATAAAGTCGCACGTTCAGGAATTCGGATTATGGAACTGGTAAGCCCGGATTTGTTTTCCAAACGCATCAAGGAAGAACTGGAGCGGGCAAATGCAATTCTCAGAGCCTACCACAGGCAAACTCTGAACCCTGAGGATATTATCTCTGAATACTCCGATTATGGACGCGTACTTACAAAGTATGTAGCAGATACTGCTGACTTTCTGCATGACGCAATTGATTCTGGAAAACAAATTCTTGCAGAAGGTGCACAGGGGTGCCTTCTAGATATTGACTTTGGAACCTATCCCTATGTAACTTCCAGTTCTCCAACTGCCGGGGGCGCCTGTACAGGACTCGGTGTTCCCCCAACCTCAATCAATCGAGTGATTGGTATCACCAAAGCATATTGTACTCGTGTGGGACATGGTCCATTTCCCACAGAGCTCAATGATGGAACCGGTGCGCATCTTCGCAAGATAGGCGGAGAATTTGGCGCGACAACCGGCAGGCCACGCAGGTGTGGGTGGTTGGATTTGATGGCACTCCGTTACAGCTGCAGACTGAATGGGTTTACAGAGTTGACTGTGACTAAGCTAGATGTTTTGTCTGGATTGGATACGATTAAAGTGTGTACGCAATATGAACATAACGGAGAGACGGTGCCTCGATTCATCAATGATGCACTGAGCTTATCCAAGGTCATTCCCCGGTATGAGGTATTGCAGGGATGGAAAGAGAATATTCTTGGATGTACAGATGTCAATGAGTTACCCAGTGCAGCCAAGAACTTAATTGATCACATTCAGGTCCATACGGGCGTACCAGTCAAGATTATTTCCACGGGGCCAAAGCGTTCGCAGACCATTCAGTTGGGCTCCTGAATTCCTTCCACTTATTGACCCTTAGTTCCATGCGAACTTTCATAGCGAAGCTGAAGCTCAAGTTGTTGCTTAGCGTATTTGCAATGTGCATTGCATTGGCATCACTGTTGTATACCAGCAATCTTGTACGACACTTACAGGAGCGGGAAAGAACGAGTGTAACCATATGGGCCGCCGCAATTGAACAGGTTGCGCTCGCAGCTGAACAAAACCCGTATGAAGCGGATTTTCGTGAGATGGCAGAAGAACTTTCGCCAACGGATCCAATGACTCCTAGACGTCGTGCGGCCTTGGCTTGGGCGGGCAGGTTACCGATAGGAGATCACATTGATTTTATTTTTGATATCATTTCGAAGTATCCCCCGGATGTCCCTGCAGTGATTGTTGATGATGCTGGGAATCCAATCAGATGGCAGCATCTCGGCGTGCCAGAAGGAGGAGAATTAACCCTTGAAGACTCGCTCAAAATTGCGGAACGTATTGCCTGGATGGACAGGAATTTTGCTTCAATTGCAATTGAAGTTCAGGAAGATTCTTTGACATCCGGCCTGATTCAGAAGGTACATTACGGAGAGAGTTTAGTGATTCGGGATTTGCGTATTTATCCCTACTTACAACTTGCATTTGTAGCAATGTTTATAGGATTTGGCTACCTTGGCTTTTCCTATGCACGCAGAAGTGAGCAAAGTAATCTCTGGGTCGGAATGGCACGTGAAGCTGCACATCAGTTAGGAACTCCAATTTCAAGTTTAATGGGTTGGACGGAAGTAATGCGCACCAGTCCCAGTGTAGATCATGACACCTTGAACGAGATGGATGCGGATATTCAGCGTTTAGGTCTTGTTGCAAATCGGTTCAATGATATTGGATCGAGTCCTAAACTCGAAACGCAGGCATTGGCGCCGGTTGCAGATGCAATCTCGGATTATATTCGCAGACGCTTCCCACGTCGTGGAATGACGCTTACCGTCAATGTTCCGCCAGATTTGGAAGCTCCGATCAACGCGGATTTGTTTGCATGGGTAATTGAAAATCTGCTGAAGAACGCAATGGATTCCATTGAAAACGAGCAAGGACAAATTCAAATCATTGCAGGGACCGAGCGAAATCGGATCTATGTTGATGTGATTGATAATGGCAAGGGAATTGACCGCCGCGATTGGTCAAGTATTTTCAAGCCTGGATTCAGTACAAAAACTCGAGGATGGGGTTTGGGACTCAGTCTGGCTAAGCGTATCGTAGCAGATTATCACGGAGGGCAGTTGATTCTGGTAAACTCTGTGATTGATCAAGGATCTAGGTTCAGAATTTTGCTTCCAGATTCCTAGGCTGTAACCACAGATAGATGAATTTTCACGAGAGTTGAGTAGACTTAATCCTCGGGATTACTGAATACAATGTTGACAGGAGTTCCTCTCTGAATATGCAAGAGTGTTGCTGCATCACCCTGATTTGTTGCGACTTCAAGTAGATTACTGCTTCCAAAAAGCATCAATGTCTCCCCTATGGGCACATCGCTGTAAGTGCGGTGGAATCCCCGTATAATTCCACTTCCCGCATAGCCTGTTGTTTTCCTTCCCCCGGATCTTTTCTCGAATAACTCACGAGAGATATTCGTTATGCAGTTACCGAAGTGATCAATGTATACAACCCATCCGCGAATACCTTCATTATCGTCGATTGGCAGAGCCCAATGAAGGGGCATTAACCGTTTGATAGGAGCCCCCAGTTCTTCAAGTGGTACGCCACTAGCAAGTTTTGCAGCTGCGGGAGCAAAGATGTCTCTGCCGTGGAATGTATCAGATAAAGTACAATCTTTACAGGTCTTTAATGCGACTATTTCCTCGGGTATCTCCGTTTCCAGGAGAAGTGTAAACAAGCCATTGTCCGGACCTACGAAGTAATGGTCTTTGTGTCTCAAAGCTACTGCCTGGCGATCGGTGCCAACGCCAGGATCAACAACAACGAGATGAATGGTGTTCGGCGGAAAATACTTCAAGGATTGTTGTAGTATGAATGCAGCAGCCATGACATCATAAGCATGAACCTCATGACTGATGTCAATGAATGTCAGGCTTGGGTTGATCGCGAGCATAATGCCTTTCATGGCACCAACGTATCCCTCGCGGTTACCAAAATCTGATGTTAGGGTTATGATGGAATGACTACGATCCATAAACAAAGAAAATTACGGAAGTTTTGCACACCTACTGCTATGAGGAGCATGCGTTTTTGGTGGTAGGATTCTCATGAATGCGAATATCCATTCCTGTTTCAGCTATTTAGACTACGTGTAGTAGTGGTATGAGTTCATCGTCGTCTCCATCTGAGAGTGGCGTTTACGTTCAATAGCGGCTTTGATTCAGAATATTTTCAATCCTTCAGATGAAACAGCTTGGAGGGGGCATGGAAGTATTAATTTCCCATCCATTAATAGCTAATAGCGGATACAGAAACTATAACCATACTTTCTGAGCACATCCCTTTTTCCATCTCTTGGAGATTGTGTTTCCGGGAAAATGCCAAGAATATCAACAGATCCATCATCCTTTTTGAATTGGAAAATTTGGATGAGACTGCTTGGTAGTTTTGCAATGTTTATAAGATTTCTCGAAATTCTACAAAGTTGCCCCAATACCGATTTGGAAAGAGCGGCCTTCCGCAGGTTCAAAATAGCGTCCGCCAAAAGCATTTACGACCAGTGAGCGGACATATTGACTGTCAAATATATTTTGAAGACGTACAAAAGGCTTCAATATAATTCTCTGACCTATTTGCAAGTTTGAACGGGAAATGTATAGATCCAGGATGGTAAAGCCATCAGATTGGGCTGAGTTCACATTATTTCCCCACATCTTTGATGCGGTTTCAAGAACGATTTGAGCGTTCCAACCACTAGGTGCCAATCCACGTAAGGTTACATGGAGCTGGTGGGGCGGGACCCCCGGGATTTTGAGTCCCTTGCCCGGGTCGTTCAGAAAGATGAAAGAGCCATAGTTATATGAAATTCTTGTCCGGAGGGGGAATTCTGTAGGCCATTCAAGTGCAAGTTCAACCCCACGATGTCGGTTTTCCCCACCGTTGCTGTACCATGTACGTCCATCTTCGCCCTGTTGTGGGAGAAGTCGATCCTGTATGCTTAGAGAGAAAACCGCCAAATCCAAATCAAGATTTAAGTCATCGAGTCGTCCGCGTATCCCTGTTTCAACCCCAAAGGTCTGTTGAGGGGCAAGGTCCGAATTAAAACCTCCATCCCCGGAGGGGCTATTGATGAGTTCAGTGGTAGTTGGCGTTTCGAAAGAAGTCCCGAAATTCGCATACCAAGTCAGGGAATTCATGCGATAATAAATACCAACTGACGGGCTGAATGCAGCAAAGTTTCGGTTTCCACCCTGATCACCATTGTTCAGAAAATTATCGATCATTTCAAAACGAATTCGATCAAAACGGAGCCCTGCTGAGACCCCAATCCGAGATGAAAGCCGGGAACTCAAACCGCTGAATACAGCAAGGCTGCCAACAGTTTCCTGTTGGTCAAGGAACAACCTGCTACCCCTACTGCCTGTGTCATTATTAAATCGCTGACGATCATCTCTCATCTGCCTCAGATCAATCCCGGTTGTGAGTATGACTGCACTGCCTATATCCATCTGAAGCTGGGCATACAGGCCACCGGCAATACGTTCTAATTCGATCCAGGCGAAGGAAAGAGGATTTTCCAGAGATCTTCGGATTCCATATGCGGTCGCAGTCAGATTCCCCAAATTAATCTGCTGATGTAATGTCACTCCACCTTGTAGGTGTATGGAGGCCTTTCCTGCTGACAAGTTTACATTTCTGGGGTCTGCCTGTCTGGGATCGACAGATATTTGCTCAATCGTGAGTGATCCAGGGGATAAAACATCCTGAAAAGCTGTGTTTAATGTGAACAGGATTGCAGTACGGGGGCCAAGGATAGTACGACCATGGATGCCAGCACGGAGAAAATTTCCTTCGCTGTGTGCCCGGTATCCGGTTTTGCTTAGATGTGATGCATAGATGTTGATTCGATGAGGCCCAGAATGAAGATTTGTGCTTGCCAGAATATGACTCAAACCATAGCTTCCTGTCATATACCGGATGCGGAAAGATGAAGCCTCTTCAAAACTGGCGAGATGTAGTACTCCTCCACTGGCATTCCCCCAGAAGAGGGAACTGGGCCCCCTCAGTAGCTCAGAATATCCAATGAATACGGGGTCAACTACATCCAGAATGCTCTGTCCATCGGGCATTGTGAGTGGAACTCCATTCAGAAATGCTTGCAGGCCGCGAACTCCAAATGCTGCACGGTACCCCATTCCTCGAACAAGAATGCGTTCACCAAGAGCAAAATGACCGCGCTCATTGATTTGAATTCCGGGCAATCCGCGAAGTACGTGCTGGAGTGATAACCCTGGTTCGGAAGCAACCACTTCATGCCGTCGAATATAAATACTGCGGGTTGCCGTAGTGTATGATTCTAATTGTCGAGTAGCTTGGACTGTAATCCCAAGTAGAGATACAATCGTTGAGTCTTGTGCGGAACTCGGAAATGTGAGAAAACCCAGAGCACACAGAAGAAAAGGGGAAAGTCTGTTCATACTGGCCGGTTGCTTGATGAAGGAAACGAGTTATCAGATGCCGTCTTGTACATTGCGAGGATTCTATCCCAGTCGTCAGCAGTGAGGAGAGCTGGGATAGTGTTAATGCGATACAAATTCAATATTCTGAAAATCAAAATAGAGATATCCATAGAATAAATGCCATCAAGCTCGTAGTTGATATTTTAATGCCTAAATTAAGAGAGGGATCACAGTAAGAATCGATTTCTCTATATCCACGCGTTTATCATAGGACTCTCTGACAGAATCTGTCAATTTGAATAGTCACAAAAAATGCTCATTGCGATCGAAGGAATTGATGGGGCGGGGAAGGGAACACAGGCGAGGCAACTCTTGGAACGTGTCCGAAAGCTAGGGTATTCCGCTAAACTTGTCGCCTTTCCACGCTATGAAGATACCCATTCCTCAAGAATGGTTGCCGCATATTTGAATGGTGAGTTTGGTTCACTCAGGGAGGTCCCTCCCGCGTTTGCAGCGACACTCTTTGCACTCGACCGTATGGAAAGTCGATCTCATCTTGAGGAGATGCAAAATAATCACGAACTCGTGATTGTGGACAGATATGTTTCCTCTAACCTAGCTTATCAAAGTGCAAGGATTTCGATCCCTGAACGTACAGTATTTGCTGAGTGGCTTCTGGATTTGGAATATGGAGTGTATGGCCTGCCAAAGCCTGATTTGACATTTTTTCTTGATATTCCTGCGGTCACTTCCAAAAAAATGGTTGCTCTCAAAGAAACCCGCGCTTACACAAAAGATGTCCATGATCTCCATGAGCAAAATTCAACATATCTTTCTAATGTGCGAAAAGTCTATCACTGGTTAATCAGCTTACATATTTTGGATCCATGTTGCATCATTCAATGTCATAACAATGGAGGGGCTTTACGTGAGATAGATAATATTGGGCAGGAGATTTGCGATTTGGTAGTGCGTCAAATAAATACCCACGAAGGAATTTGTGCAGAAAATTAATTGCAATCATGTAAAGATCAGATTCGATCGTTTGATGAATTCGGCTAATCGCACCTTGAGTAAATTATTGCATATGTCAGTGTAAGCTCCATGAGGATTTATCTATCCTCATGGAGCTTTGCAAATCTGCACTATATCTAATCGAATCCTATTCAGTTAAATGGGATTTCTAGCGAGGTAGCGAGCAATCAGGATTTTTTCGATTCACTAATCCTCTGCGAAAGTATCCTTATTCCAGAGTAGGAACCATTTACCCTCAAGGATCAGGTTGATGTACAGTGGCTCCACTTTCTTCGGTACACGGGTTTATGGTGAACCGAGCATGCAATGGACAAAAATATCCTTAAATTCGTTGCAGTCTTTCACAATTGAAGTTTTCCATGCGACGAAGCCTGATTGTATCCTTTTTTCTGTTTCTGTTAGTTCAGATATCAATTGCCCAAGTGTCGGAGATGATATCATCTATACCTTCAACCCACGGTGCAGAGCGACTGAGCAGCTTTGATCAGCGTATCCAGGATGCTCAGCAATCATATTTATCCAATGTAGAACTGCATAATATTGGCCCGACAGTTATGAGTGGTCGGATTGTAGATATTGATGCGAATCCAATGGATCCTGTTCAGATGTACGTCGCGTATGCATCCGGAGGATTGTGGCGTAGTGAAACCAATGGACTCTCCTTTGAATCTCTGTTTGATAACGAAGCCTCTATGGTAATTGGAGATATCGCTGTGGGTTGGGCTCACGATGAAGTAATCTGGCTTGGCATGGGAGAAAACAATTCAAGTCGGTCTTCTTATGCAGGTACGGGTATCTATCGATCCATAGATCGAGGAGAATCGTGGGAGCACATGGGGCTTGAAGACACACATAGAATTGGACGAATTATATTACATCCCACAGATCCACTAACCATATGGGTTGCTGCAGCGGGTGCGCTGTATTCTTCAAACCCTAACCGTGGAATCTACAAGAGCAGTGATGGTGGCAAAACCTGGTCCAAAACACTGTTTATCTCGGATAAATCAGGGGTGATAGATCTTATCATTGATCCAAGTAATCCGAAAATTCTATACGCTGCTAGTTGGCATCGCGAGCGTCGGGCATGGAATTTTGTTGAAAGTGGAAGCGAATCCGGGATATGGAAATCAATTGATGGAGGTTCTTCATGGGAGAGACTTTCAGCAGAAGGATTTCCAACTGGTGATACAGTAGGACGAATCGGTCTTGACATTTTCCCCGGTGATCCCAATATCCTGTACGCACTTGTTGATAATCAGGCTCGTAGACCGGTTGAAGATGAGAAAGACGCCTCTACTCTGACACAAGAGGCGCTTCAGAACATGGGTGTCTCTGAGTTTCTGGAGCTGAGCGATGAGGCAATTTCAGAATATCTAGAAGCAAATTATTTTGAAGAAAAATATACGCCTGCCGTAATTCGGAATATGATGGAAGATGGCACACTTGAACCTGTGCACCTGGTATGGTATGTTGAGGATGCAAACAGGGAGTTATTTGACACACCCGTAATTGGTGCCGAAGTGTATCGTTCTGATGATGCGGGAGCAACCTGGTCAAGGACTCATGAAAATTACCTGGACCGAGTCTATAATTCGTATGGATATTATTTTGGAGAAATTCGGATAGATCCCGGTAATTCTGACCAAATTTACATCTTGGGTGTTCCGCTGTTATCTTCAAGCGATGGCGGAGAGACGTGGGAATCTATCGGTGGGCCGAGTGTGCATGTAGATCATCAGGCTCTTTGGGTTAATCCTTCTCGCCCAGGTCATTTGATTAACGGAAACGATGGGGGATTGAATATTACCTATGATAATGGTAAATCCTGGTTCAAAGGAAATACGCCGTCTGTGGGGCAGTTTTATGCTATCGGCGTAGATGATCAGGAGCCCTATCATGTTTATGGTGGGCTACAGGATAATGGTGTTTGGGGCGGCCCACACACGTATACAGAATCTACGGGGTGGCATGCCAGAGGAAGATATGCCTATACTTCTTATCTGGGAGGCGATGGTATGCAAGTGGAAATTGATACACGAACAAATGACATCATTTATACCGGTTCGCAATTTGGCGCATATCAGCGTATTGAACTGTCTACGGGAGTTCGTAAATCAATTCGACCACGTCACAGCTTAGGGGAGCGTCCCCTTCGTTATAACTGGCAGACTCCAATTCATTTGTCGAGGCACAATCAGGATGTGTTGTACTATGGTTCAAACAAGCTTCATCGTTCGTTTAATCGGGGAGAGGACTGGGAGACTCTTTCTGATGACCTGACAGGGGGAGGGCGCCGGGGAGATGTACCGTACGGTACGTTAACGAGTATTGATGAGTCCCCCATGAGATTTGGATTGGTATACGCCGGATCCGATGATGGTTTAGTACATGTATCTCGGGATGGAGGTTATTCATGGCAAAATATTACAGGTGAAGACTGGGGAGAATTATGGGTCAGTCGGGTGGAAGCATCAAATCACGAACTGGGCCGAGTATATGTAGCACTCAATGGATACCGGTGGGATCATTTTGCACCTTATTTATATCGTTCGGATGATTTTGGGCAGACTTGGGAGGCTTTGCACGGAAGTTTTCCCATGGAATCAATCAATGTGATCCTTGAAGATCCAGTAAACCCAAATCTCCTCTACGTAGGTACAGATCATGGGCTATATGTATCGCTTGATGGAGGAACTTCATTTATGGCAATGCAGAATGGATTGCCATATGTACCGATTCATGACCTCAAGCTACAGCATCGCAGAAACCATTTACTTATTGGCACACATGGCAGGTCAATTTACCTCGCAGACATTGCACCAATCCAAGCTTTGACTCCCGAGGTGATTACGAGCTCACTAAAGATATATGCCCCCAAAGCTCATACATATAATTCAAACTGGGGGAATCGTTTAATCTGGTGGAGAGATTATTCGGTGCCGGAGATTCAGATTCCGTATTGGGCTGGATCAGCAGGTGAAGTGATAATAAATGTCAGAGACTCAGAGGAAAGAGTTCTTCGTACACTGATCGATGATGCAGAACATGGTTTGAATTTTCTGAAGTACGATCTTTCAGTGGACGAGATCGCAGCATCAGTGCTCTCTGGATCGGATGATGAAGCTCTGGAGCCGGGTGAAAATGGAACATATTATTTGACTCCGGGGGAATACCATATTCAAGTACAACTTGGGAGTTCCGAAGAAATGGTAACGCTTCAAATCAACGAGCCACGGAACTAGTGGAAATCACATTCACTAATTGAGGCTTTAGTGTATTGATGACTTGCGTAAATTGAGGCATAAGCTTTTCGGGCAATGGTTCTGAGGGAGGCATCTTGACCTTCATAGCATCAACTTGTTGGCCGTTTTTCCAAAAACGATAGCACACATGAGGGCCTGTAGCCAATCCGGTGCTACCAACATAACCGATCAATTGGCCTTGTTGTACACGAACTCCTGGACGAATTCCTTTTGCAATTCGGGACATGTGCAAGTAGCCTGTGGTGTATATGTCGTTGTGGCGAATTTTGACATAATTCCCGTTTGCGTTCGTGTAGGAGGCAGCTGTCACTGAACCGCTGGCGGTTGCAACAATAGGAGTTCCCTCGGCTGCTGCAAAATCAGTCCCCAGATGTGGTTTATATCGTTTTTGCACGGGGTGGTAGCGGCGAAGGCTGTATTGGGAGGAGATACGTTTATAATTCAAAGGAGCTCGTAGAAAAGGACGTTTCAGAGCATATCCGGTTTCATCATAGAATCCACTGGTACTGTCACTGGGGAATAAAAAGGCAAAAAACTCTTTCCCTTCGTGGTTCATGCGGGCTCCCTTAATGTCAAGATCAATAGTTTGTCCACTCACGAGTTGCTCTTCAAATAAAACCGAAAAATTGTCTCCCGGCTGTAAGTGAAAAAAACTGATCTGCCATGCAAAGATCTCACTTAATTGGGTGGCCAATTCAGGGCTGAATCCTGCGTCTTTTACTGCTTGATACAGAGAAGTCTCAATGGTCCCGGATCCAGTACGTGTTACAGTGGAGGTTGGCAAAAAACCTTCATGAATCAGTACGGAATCTCTTAAATCGAATACCACAAAGTGTTCAATACTCGGTTGATACACAATGAAGGAAGTCGTACCATGGGTAGAGTCAGTGTAAGTATGGAAAGGAGTGCCTCTCCGAATTTTTCGCAGATCTATAAACGGGGATGCCTTCTTGGAGGCCAAGTGGATGATATCTTGAGATATCCCCAAATCACCCATGATTGATCCTAAGGACTCTCCTCTTTGAACACTGAATGATTGTTCATTTAGGCCAACAATGGGAAGATCAAATTTATTGCGATCAACCTCGGCATATGTAGGTAGTTGTAGATCGGTATTTGGGTCAATGGGAAACTGAACCATGGCCAGTATTCCTAAACACACTCCAAAGTGTCTCAGATTAATTCTCATCCGTATTTTCTGTCATTCAGAGTTATGACGTACTCCAATGAGATACGCCTCATTGTTCCCATCTTACATCTGGACTCCCTGAATCATGGTTGACCCGGCGCGCAAGTACAAAAAGTAAGTCAGAAAGACGATTGACGTAGTGAAAAATATGTGAGTTTGGCGATATTGCATCCAAGTGTTCAGAAAGATAGCGTTCGGCACGGCGACAGATTCCCCGAGCCAAATGCAACATGGAGGCAGCTTGCGTCCCGCCTGGAAGAATAAAGAACTGGAGGCGTTTCAACTCAGCTTCCCATTTGTCAATATCCTGCTCCAAGGTTTGGACATGTTCCTGTTCAATGCGCGGAACGGATGCTCTTGTGTCAGTAGGCGTGGCGATATCTGCGCCAAGGATGAACAGTTCGTGTTGAAGACGCAATAGAACCTGTCTCATAGCTTCTGATTTGGGAGACAACATTGCGGCAGCCGCACCAATAGCAGCATTTGTTTCATCCACAGCACCCATAGCATGGATGCGTGGATGATGCTTTGGCACACGGCCTGCACCAAAAAGTCCCGTTGTGCCGTCATCTCCGGTTCGAGTGTATATTTTCATAGTGACAACTGAGAGTAATTCTTATAACTACCTCTGACAATTAGGGACACATTTTTGTGCGTCAAGAAAGCGTTGTATTGATTGATTTTTCAATGTATAGGAGTGTTCCCCTGAAATAGGAGAACAGTGTACTTTAAGATATGGTTTTTCGACGGATAAAGTGAACAAATACTTGGCAGAAACACTCTCTTTGATTCAAAAAATTCCAACCCGAGTACATACAAAACAACTCTAAAGTACGAGATCTGTTCAGTATAGCAAAAGTACTGGCTTGCAAGTATTGCAGTTTGATAGTTCCCACCAAATATGTTATGATATCATTGATGATTCATAGTTAATTTTTGAGATTTCACTCGAGTTCTTTTCAACAGTAGCATGCATTCTGAATATATCAGAAAGTAACTCACGATTTAGGACATTCAAGGGCGTATCGGTAGTTACTAAATGTCCATGATTCAGTACAACGAGTCGGTCTGAAAACTTTGCGGCAAGCTCAAGATCGTGGAAGACCACAAGAACGGTTTTACCATGGTCCGCCAAATTTTTCATCATTTCAAGAAACTGATACTGATGGCAAATATCCAGGTGAGTTGTTGGCTCGTCAAGCAAGAGTAATTCCGAATTTTGCAGAATGGCCTGTGCAAGGTATGCACGTTGGCGTTCTCCGCCGCTAAGGGACTGTAGGGATCGCTTATTATACCCTGAAAGCCCTACTTGTCCAAGCACAGATTCCAATAATCCATGATCTTGTCTGGATATGTTTTCCAAAAGAGACTTGTGAGGCAATAGCCCCAATAATACAAGCTCTTCTACGGTAAAATCAAATGAAAATTGAGGGGCTTGTCGGACAAAAGATATTTTGCGCGCCAGTTTCTTTCGTGGCCATTTCCTGACTTCTTGCTCTTCAAGCAGGATGGAGCCGGTATATGGCAAATAGCCACATATTGCGCGCAACAGAGTGGTTTTTCCGCAGCCATTTGGCCCGATCAGCCCTGTAATCACCCCGCGAGAAAGATTGAACTGGATGGAATGAAGAATCGTAGTATCCAAAATTTGGACATTCAAACCACTTATTATCAGGAATGGTTTTTGCGGGTGATTCTGTACATTGTCATTTGATTGTGTAGTATTCACTGGTCGGGACAAGGATAATGATCGCTTTAAGGGTTGTACTGGCATTAACGATGATCGCAGGAATCGGTGCCTGTGATACTGCCGAGGAACAGCATACATTTGAGAATCAGGCTTTCACAGATCCGATCGGGTTTACACGAACGACTGAGAGCGGAAAGATTGAATCAGAAGACGAGGATGATTGGCGGATTTCACCCGCATATCATGGACGCATTATCATTGAGCCAGCTTTTCCAAACCCGGTACCATCGGGAGCATCTGTTACGATTCCAGTCCGTGTCCGCTTCTCTGACTCTGTTCGAGGAGGTCTGGAAGTGACAACGTACGATTCTAATGGAATTCCACGTAGGTTAGATAGTATTCGCGATGCGGGTGACACTGGCGCTTATGTTTTCAAATTTAGCCCCCGGGTACTAGCCTTTAAAGGGCTGATCAGAGTATTCATCGTAGATACTCGCGGAAGACTTGTATCCTATGGAGATTTGCAAACAAATGGCTAACAGATTTTTTACATGAGTCAGTTGCAACAGCGAGTTTTTCTTGCAGGTTTAATTTGTTTGTTTGCAGTAGCATCTGATGTGGAAGCACAATCGACGGATCCTCTAAGATTTGTACGTTGGACCATTGAAGATGTACTTTCCATCCCGCGAACAAGTGCGACATTGAAATCGGGGTTGACATTGGGGGTTGTTGCAGGAGGTGTTTTAGCCGCATCACACTATGATAGAAATATTTCCCGTCAAGCTCAAAGTTTCTCAAACTCTACACCGCAGCGTATTCGAAAGATATTTCATGAAGCAGGTAATGTAGATATAATTCGGCCTATATCAGCAATCATTTTTGTGGGGGCGCTGACAAGCAGCGACACCTATTTCCAGGATGCTTCCTTTACATCCTTGGAGTCAATAATTTTGGCGAACTTATTAACGAATGGCCTCAAACTCATGTTCGGAAGAGCCAGACCAAATACCGACTCCGGGCCAGCTTCTCTGGTGCCATTTAGCGGGAATCGCTCGTTTCCCTCTGGCCATGCTTCAACAATATTTGCTTCTACGACTCCATGGCTTCTATACTATCCTGGTATATTTACAGGGGTACTTTTTTGTTTTGGTGTAGGGGTTGCTGCAGTGAGGGTAGCTGATGAGTACCATTGGTTCAGTGATGTACTGGGAGGTGCACTGATTGGATTCGGGACCGGTTATCTACTATCTCGAAGACATCAACGTTTGGCACGCGCTCCGAACCTGGTGGTAAGCATGAAAGGAATTTCGATCACTTGGTCGATTTAGCCGCGCGGATCAGTCGATCCATTAATGCGCGCCCGATCCCTGCCTGATCGACTTTTTGACAGTAAATCGTTTTGATTCCCGAGCGATCACAATCTCGAAAAAACTCAAAAAGGCTGTGACTATAATCATTTTTATCAGCAAGAACACGACACATTTTGAATTGTGAGATTAGGGGAGGAGGCAATAGGCCTATATATCCAGAAGAATTGTTTGGATGGACATCATTTGGGTTTTCAATCAATCGAATCTTGGCGTTGGGAGCGTAGTGATTATATCGCATTCCAGGACTACGAAATTCATCGGGGGGGGTGGTAGAAAACTCGGGGATTACAGTTCGGAGCTGCTCTTCGCTGATGGCGCCTGGTCGAAGAAGCATTGGAAGTTCGCTCGTGCAATCAACGACGGTAGATTCGAGCCCCAAGGTCGAAGGAGGGCCACAAAGGATGCAATGAACGCGGTGATTCAAATCCTCCGCCGCAGATTGCCATGTTGTAGCACTGGGACAGCCGCTGAGGTTTGCTGATGGTGCAACTACAGGGATGCAGGCGGCATTCAGGAATTTAATAGCCAAGGGCAAAGCAGGCATTCGGACTGCAACAGTGTCTAATCCTCCGGAAACGATTCCGGGAAGAGACGGATGTCGGGGAAGGATGAGCGTAAGAGGTCCGGGGAAAAATGCATTCATGAGCAATTTTGCGAGGGGGGCTACTTCCCTTGCAATGTGCAACACATCTGTAAGCGTACCAATATGAACAATGAGCGGATTGGAAGTAGGTCGCTTTTTCGCTTGATATACTTGCTCCACAGCCTTTTCATCAAAGGCGTGTGCACCTAGGCCATAGACCGTTTCCGTAGGAAAGACCACCAGCTTTCCGTCAGTAACAAAGGTTGCAGCCCTGACAGGATCTGCTGTGAAAAGTGTATTCATCAATACTTGCTTTCTTTTGAAACCCGAATCCTTTATTGCGGGTTTACCGGCTTTCCGGGTCAGGTAGCTCAGGTGGTAGAGCAACGGACTGAAAATCCGTGTGTCGGGGGTTCAAATCCCTCCCTGACCACATAAAACAATTCTGTCTTCTTGTTTGTACAATTGATTTTATATCGTAGTTTACGATAATTTCGTCAGCTCGGTCCGGTAGTTCAGTTTGGTTAGAATGCTGGCCTGTCACGCCAGAGGTCGCGGGTTCGAGTCCCGTCCGGACCGCTTATTAAAGGGGCATTTCTTGGGAGAATGCCCCTTTTCAGTTAAAATTGTTTCTTATTGTCCAAGCGTCTCATTTCGGAGCGAAATTCCCGAAATTCTTCGTGCAGGTCATCAACCTTCTGTTCCAGATCGTCTGAATTATCGGCTACGAGTGTGTCTACAAATACTGCATTTGCAATAGATAATCCAAAAATACCGCAGATCAGCACAGCAGAGACAACGTAGATACGCAGCCCGAGGAGATAATCATCCGATACACCACGTTCTGCAAGTATTTCGGGGATTTCGTACCAGCCCTCAATAGTAAAGATCTTCATGAGGGAATACATTGAATAGAACGGGTTACCGAAAAATTCCTGGGCTTCAGGGATTCCCCCAAACAATAGCGTAGCTGCAAGGGAGAGAATTAGATTCAGAAATATCAGGATCAAAAATACACCCACCGAAGCACGCAATGCTCGAACGACTCCACGTAATATTTTTTCTCCATCGGGTACAAGGCGGAGCGGTCGAATCAACCGAAGGAGTCGTGCGAGTCTCATGATGGTAAAGAGCATCGCATTTTCAGCTCCTACCGGGAAGAAGAGACTGAAGACAGCGGGCATACTCAGGGTGACGACGACAAAATCAAAGATATTCCAAGGATCTGCACAATATTTCCTAAAAGAGCCCCAGTGCCTGATTTTGATCAGTATTTCAGCAACGAAGTAAAGAAGAAATCCAAGATCCAGCCACAGAAATAAGAGTCCATATTGTTCATGTATTTGGGGAAATGCATCCAGGAAAAGAGAAAACCCATTGAGAGAAATGATTGCCAAAACAACTGGCTCGCTCACAATGAATGGGAGTGGATTTATCTCACGTATGTGTTGTTGATGTTCGTTCGGAGATCCCATATTCATCTATAAATGCCATCTATAAATGCATTGTGTGATAGAGAACGCATGTTAGCATGATGTATTCACATATTCTCGGGTAGAGGCAATAAAGGTGAGGTTGCGGAAGCGGCGTGAAGATTTGTAGGAAGATGTAGGTTTTTTTGTGTTGTTTGGTTGATAATATGGCAAAACTAAAAAGGGAGGGCTTTAAAAAGTGAACTAAGTATGGTGAGTTGAACAGGAAGGGTAGATAGGTCCAGTAGTTCAATGCAATCATCCCAGGGTTTCACAATTCCGATAGACCGTTCAGTGCTAAACTCTGAGGCCTTGGTTACAGCAAAATGAGATAAGTTAATTTGGCTACTGCGGTTCGGTTAGTCAAAATATAATCCCGATGCGGATCGAAAAACACCTCGTTTGGGTTTGCAAAATGATACGCTGTATTGAAAACAAAAAATAAATCACTACCTGGCGTGTGAATCCAATCTATACGAATATTTGCTTGCAAATCACGTGTAAAATTGTCGTACTGCATCAGAGCAGTCGCAAAAAGCTTCCGATTAACTGCCCCTAGCAGTTGCATCGAAACTGTTGTTGCGTCAAATCGTCCATTCTCCACAGGAAGATCAATACGCGAATAGCCCACGCCAGCTTCCATTTGTAGGTAGCGAGATTGTCGGAATCCGATTTGTGCCTCCAGATCAGTTCGATCTCCGTTGAAAAATGCCCCAAAAGAGGTACTGGCAGTTCCAAATAATCGTCGACTGGAATCTGTTTGTCCTTCCAAGATAAGTCGACCAAAAGAATAATCTCCCGAAGAGATTTGCGTGTTGGGTCGGATGTTGAATGGGATCAGTAAACGTTCAAATTCTCGGCTATATTCAAAACCGATACCATCTCTACGGTTGAAAGCAGCCTCAGCAGATACCTCGAACTCTTGTGATTGCAGTTCTCCCATCTGACTTTGTATGTACTCATATTCAACCTCAAAGGCAAACTGGCGTATGAATGAAACGGCATCAAAAGAAACGATCGGCGTATACTGAGCACTCCCCGCAAATCGTCTCATATCCCGTCGTCTTACAAAGCCCAAGGCCGGGTGAAAATTTTCTCCCACAGAAGTATAGCTGGCCTCAATTCCATATTTATCGTTTAAGAGTGTGAGGTTTGCATGACCCGCATTTCCATCATCTGCTAATCCATCATCTGTTACTCTGGTATACCATGCTTCAAACTCGCTTGCACTCCAAAAACGATACTGTGCGTCCATTCCAAATGCACGATTTGTTCGATTCGGCGCAGCATAGTTGGTCAGGATTGTGCCAACTGTTGCACGTGAACTAAGAGAGGCGCGAACTCGAGCCACAAGATTATTAGTCGACCTTGATCCAAATGTGTCTCCCATGCCCTCACCGGTTTCGATATCCAGCAATCCGACTGAAAAACGTCCAAATTGCCCTGTAGCACGGGCACCTGCAAGAATTTGATTACTGAGCCCTATACGTCTGGAAAAGAAAGTTTGCGTGGACCTGGGGCTACCATGCTCGAACAAACCGCTCCGTTCGAGAAAAAATTCTCGCTTTTCGGGAAAGAAAAGGCTGAATCGTGTCAGGTTGAGCTGAACATTATCCGCCTCTACCTGCGCAAAGTCCGTATTGACTGTAAGATCAAGCGTAATGTTACTGGTGATTCCGTATTTAAGATCTACACCAATATCCCGCTCAAATGTCCGGGGCATATCCCTGATGTCATAATCTTCGCGGACTTGCTGGACACCCGTAATGACATAAGGCTTGATCTCTATGTTCTTGCCTCGTCGAATATTACGTAAACCCTTCAATACTCCGTACTGAGATACAGCGCTGATAACTCCCCATCGACCTCCGAATTCAAGACCAATAGGAGGCCATATGACTCGCTCATTCTTTCGGTTAATCATGCGGGAAAGCATCAGGCCAAAATCGACGGTATCACCTTTTGGGAAACGCAACTGCCGAAAGGGGATTGACGCTTCCATGGTCCAGCCATCTTCGTTAATCTGCGTCTCACTCCGGAACACCGCGTCCCACGAAAAACTATCAAGTGTGAGCCCTTCATCAGTGATTGTTGCATCGTCCTGTGTGCCGAGCGCGTTCATCTCGAACAAATAGGCATTGCGTTTATCGAGATATGTATCCAGAGATACATACGCGTGATCATCACGATCATTACGTCCCCCTCTCTCCAAATTCTTCGCGCGAATTAAATGGGGCTCTTTATCAAAGAATCGAAATGCAAAAAATAGATAATCTCGATTGTAAGCTATCCGCACCTCAGACAGCTCTGTTGGGGATGCTCCCTCATCGGGCCATACTTGGGTGAACTCTGTGATTGGATCAATCTTGGCCCAGATTTCATCATCCAAATTCCCATCAATATTAGGAGGTTCTTCAATGAACACAGGCGTAACCTCCCATTCCTGTGCTAAAAGATCTGGCCGGGGCGATAACGCTTGTAACAGGATGAACAATATGAATAATGTTACCTGTCCATATTTCCAGCCTAATTCACCTTGCATCAAATAACCCAATTATACTGGTGCAATCATAGTGATCATCGCCACGGGGATGCCCAAAATTAAAAATTGTCGAGGGGATTGGAGGGATAGCAAGATTCTACCAATGCACTGGTTATTGGTTTGGTCGTGTCGTTCCAGTGTGCAGCACAAGGTTTCTTTTCACTGATCTTTCGAAATCAGGTTCAAGAATCATTGTTCAATGTCCAGATACTCGGTGGCAGTCCATCGTTGGCACCGGTTTAAGATCGAAATGAAAATTTCAGGCTTTATTTGATTCTCAAAGGTTAATGAGTCTTTCGTGGAAACCGGCGGTAATTTTTCAGAAATCTCAATCTGACCGAATGCCCAGCTCGGATTTCACCAAACGTGTACCTTCCACCAATGCATGTAACTTTGCACGTGCCGCCCATCGTGCGGTTTCACTAAATCCACAGTCAGGAGCAAGAACTAATTGGTCTGCGGGTACATATTGGAGTACTTGGTGGATTCGATCTGCGACAATCTCGGGTGTCTCAATGAAGTAATTTTTCACATCAATGACTCCAGCGGCTACTTTTCTTCCGCTCGCCGCAATCTCTGCGGCCAGATTAAGTTCAGCCATTTCTCGGTTGGCAAATTCCAGATGGATTTCTTGCGCAGAGATATCCAGGATCCTCGGAAATAGGGGAGCGTAGGTGCGATGCGCTACCGGACGGCCAATATAGTTGCCAAAGCACAGGTGGAGGCTGATTTCTGCTTCTACCCCTTCAACGCAGCGATTAAACAGTTCAACATATTTTTGAGGTGCACTTTTATGAACGGCAGCTGAGGGTTCATCCAGTTGGATAAATGTGGCACCAGCATCAACTACGGTCTTTAGCTCAGTGTTGATAATTTCAGCAAAACGAGCAGAAACTGCTATGCGATCTGCATAAACTCCGCCGGTTTGAATGCGTCCTGCAAGTGTATAAGGCCCGGGACAAGTCACTTTGAGAGGGCGGGTTGTTCGAGTTTGAGAGTAAAGAAATTCATCTATTAAGCCTAATCCCTCGGGTGCAGAGAATGGTTCAAGGGGCTCATAGCGTTCGCGCTGATCATGTCCTCCAGGTCCCAGTTTTCGGAGTGGGGCAAGGGCAGACAATCCGCTCAAGCGCCCATAAAAGCCGGCGGTAAAAAAGCCGAAGCGACGCATTTCTCCGTCACTCAGGATATCAACTCCTGCATCCTCCTGATCTCGGATTGCCATATCTACCGCATCATCAAGGGTCTCCTTTATGTCCAGGGGGCCGTATTCTCCACGTTCCATCGCTTTGATAGAGGTAATCAGCCAAGAGGGAATTGCATAGCTCCCTATTACGCTTGTCGTTAGCATTTTGATAATTCACCCGGTGTTAGATTAAAGTTACGAGGCAAGTTACAGAATGTGTTTGACTTTAAGTCATGCATGAGCCTACCAATTCCCCAAAAGTGACATGCATTTTTATACAAGCACTGCATAATTTCAAGCCTTCGATTTGAGCTGAAAATTCATGCATTTTTTAAAGAATGAAAAAAAGTGTGCCTGAAGCTTTGATTTACGAACGAGTACTAGCAGAAGAAACAGTTATAAGGTTCTCGGTCAGTATTCGAGGATTCTGTTGATTCGTTTAAGATGGTCCCCGCACATTGGGGGATTGATCTAGACGTGATCATCGAAATCCACAATGATATTTTGATTAGGAACAACCACCGTCAGTCAAATATGCGTGGTGGGGTATCGTGCCCAATTATATGCACCAGAATCTATGTTACCACGGAGAGGAGGCTAACAAGTACGTGTTCGGCCAAAAATCAAATTAGAGTTAGGCAGTGAATGGGAGAGTACATCGGGCTTTATAATCAATTCCTTTTGCTGGCAGATAAAAAGGATGTCGGGTGAGGGATCCTCGAGAACCGCAACTTGAACATCTCAAAACGATCGATAAACAAGAGTAGGTGTAAGAGAGTGCAGTGTACAGAAATCTGAACACCAACATGTCATGCAATATGTCCATACGGTATTCAGGTTATGCAAAATTTGATACAAATCCAGAATATAGCCGGTTTCAAGCAAGTGATGAAGTCACAATTACTTTCAAGATAGATTACCAGCTGCAAGAAGGCAAAACAAGGGAACTCGTTTAAAAAGAAAAGTTTCACGCACCTCTTCCGGTCTTCAAAAATGTGAAATTTTTGAGGGGCGCGTTCTGCACCAATCTGCGATTGATCGGGTCAACAAGAACTGGATTTTCCTATTTGTACGATACGATCATCTGCTTTGTGCAGATTTCAAAG
>JAPOTE010000054.1 GCA_026709335.1 Bacteroidota bacterium
ACCAGATGAAGCATTCGCAGAAATGATTCCAATTTACCGTGCCCGAGTATATGGGTTTTTCGTATGGATACTTTCAAAGTTTTGACTGAATATGTAGCAGGCAACATTGCATAATTATCATCTTCCATTCTGACAAAATTGGCTCGAAATCCGAATCTGAGCCCCAAGGTAACCCGAATTTCTTTTGGCAAGGCTAATTGCCCTTTTGATGAGATAGTTGCAGTAGTCATAGTTTTCCTTACTTTTTGTAAGGATAAACATAAAATGTTTGAACCTCTTGCAAAACCTCCGAAATTGAGCATAAACATTGCTCTGAAAGTTCCTGAGAGAGCTTTTCTGTCTGATAAACAGAGGTTTTGTAAAAACCTCTGTTTATCAGACTCATGTTTTTCACTGTGTTTGGATCAACTCCTGAACACGCAGGTAAATTCTTTCCGCCACTCTGAGATAGATCCATGTGATGTATTTTCACTAATTGGAATCATCAATTTGTATGACATCAAAGATTTGATTTTCTAAAAGATTGCTTCAATTCGTTCGACTGCAAGATCATATAATTTCTTATGAAGCATTGCGTTTTCCTTTCGATTTGTTTGAACTTCAATCAAACTTGGACCGGGCGTAGACGCTGCTAAGCACCAAGTTTTCCTAAACTGTTCTAAAGATCCAGCCAGAGAATAAGGAATTTGAAACTGTTCAGCTACGCACTGAAAGTTCATATTGTGAGGCGTCCCTAAGACTTTTTCAAAATCTTCACGATTCAGGGCAAGTGGAAGCATGTGGAAAATGCCTCCACCATTATTGTTAATCACAACAATAGTCACATTTTTATCTTTCAATAGGCTGAGTGAATTCAGATCATGTAGCATAGCTAAGTCGCCTAACAGTACTGTACCACCCTCTGAACGAGTTTGTGCAATCCCCGAGACGGTTGCCAAAGTACCATCGATACCACTTGCACCTCGATTGGAAAAAACAGAGAAATTTATTTTTTCTCTTCTTGAAAGAAAGATCTGCAAATCTCGAATCGGCATGCTACTGGCACCAAAAATCCAATTTGATTTGTCAACCAAATGAGAAAGCTCCCATACGATTGATGGTTCAGATAGATCTTCTCTTAGTGTAGAAGAAAGCAATTCTTGAATAATACTATCTGCGTGCAACCATACATCTCTCCACGTTGAACCCGAATGATTAACAGAGAGACGGTTCTTGATAGCTCTACAAAAATCGGGAATTGCTTCCTGAATTCGATCAGTTACTGCATGAAATGGATCAATTCTATTATATGAAGGCGTAATGAGCGCGTAGGTTGAAGAAGGAGCACTCACTAAATATTTTTGCAATTCTTTGGATACCAGAGGACCTCCAAAATGCAAAATTACGTCAGGAAAATTTCTGTCTGCAAAGAGTTTACTTCTGACAATCAGATCGAAAAAATTCACCTCCAAATCTGGAGCCTCTATCGTTGCACAAACGTCTGGTAGCACTGGCCACCCAAGATGTAACGCAAGCTGGCTGATTGCTTTACCCTCATCAAGGGTTTGTAGCCTTCCTGCTACGATCATCCCCCGCTCTGCTCCTTGAATTTTCTTCACCAATTCATCTTCAAGATTCACATTGGCTCCCATCTGGGTTGAGTAATGTGTTTGTGGTCGTGCTCTGTCAGGCCATGGGATCTCTGGAATAGATTTCTCCTTGTAATCTACCTCCAGTAACGGCTCTCGGAACATGCAATTCAAATGTACCGGCCCATTCCGTGCCTGAAATACTGCGTAATCTATCGTTGAGCGGATGAATTCTTCATCTTCCTGTGAGCTTGGGGGAGGTAAATCTGCAAACCACTTAGGATAATGACCAAACAGATGGACCTGGTCAATCGTCTGATTTGAGCCGGTATCACGAAGTTCGGGAGGACGATCTGCTGTAAGGCATATCATGGGGACCTCATCCATCGCAGACTCAACTACAGCGGGAAACCCATTAACCGCTGCTGTTCCAGAGGTTGTGATCCAGACGCATGGTTTCAGGGTTGCTCGACCATGTCCAAGCGCAAAAAATGCATTCCCCCGTTCATCAAAATGAACTGTTACATGGCTGGCTGGATGGCTCACGGCTGCCAGTGCAAGCGGGGCGCTTCGAAAGCCTGGAGCAAGTATAAATTGATCAATTCCACATCGAACCAGCTCATCAATGATTAAGCGGGCACGTTCAGCGTTGACATGTGAGGTCATACATATTCAAATTCTGATTTGTCCACTGAGAAGAATAATCCGAGTACGTGTGCCAAATCACTTATCTTGTGCTCAACCTCATTCCATTCGTCTAAAGGTTTTGATCCACGCACAATTCCTGCACCAGAGTATAGCCGAATCATTGTTCCAGATGCAAGAGCTGAACGTATTCCTACTGCAAACTCTGCCTCGTTGACACCAATCCACCCAACCGGACCTGCATACCAACCCCGGTCAAAAGGTTCCTGCTCTCTAATAAAATCCAAGGATTGATCTGATGGATACCCCCCTACTGCTGGAGATGGATGTACTGCTTCCAATACATCCAGACTCGTATTCTTTTTTAGCAGAATTGCACGTAAACGTGAAACCAGGTGCCTCTCGGAAGCCAAGCGCATAATTGAAGGTTGTGTATCCATGGTTACATGAGCCGCTAGTCTAGAGATTTCTTCCAGCAGACTAATCCGAACAAACTCATGCTCTCGATGTTCTTTCGCGCTTCTATATAATTCATCTATCATCCGCGCATCATCTATATCAGATTCTCCTCGCGGTCGTGTGCCTGCTACTGCTTCACTCTCAATGGACCGCCCTTCCCGCCTGAATAATAATTCAGGTGAAGCGCCTAGGAATGCTTCACCCAATGTTGGCTCAAACAGAAAATGGAAACAGTTCGGGGTTATCAGTTTGAGTTGCTGTATGAGCGAAACCGGATCTAATGACTCGGAAAAATCAATCGCTGTCTCTCTGGCCAATACCACCTTATCCAAGGGTGTGGTTTGGAAGCTACGAAGTGCACTGCTAACCATCGATTCCCACTCTTGAAAACCTGGGCGAACACTGCGTTCTATCGGCTTAGATATTAGCCTTGTTCCCTGACTCAAAGAGTTCAGTCCATCAACCTCATCGAGTATCAAATTTATCTGATCTTGATCTTTGGGAAGTACAAGATTGCATATGATCAGCGTAGTGGATGAATTCCTCTGAATTTCAAATCTGGGGAGTACAAATCGCCAAGATCCAAATGAATTCCAGTGTGCTTCATGCTCCCGATCAAGATCAAAACGAATCCCCCCATAGTACCTGACACCATGTTCACAATCCGCTAGCATATCCATGAGTCCGCTACGCAACTCCTTCAGATCAGTTGCGCATGTTGAATACCAGCAATCAGCTTCACCAAACGCCGCAACTTCAATGTCATAATCTCTCCCGGACCAATAGATGCGTCCTCCTCTCGGTCGATAGATCAGCCAATTTAACGGAAGTAGGTTTTCTATTTCCATAGAAATTCTCACAATTCGCGTCCGAGATGATCTACTCGATTTCTCTAGTTCCCCTCGCACTAGTTTTTGTAATTCGCGAATTGAGTTGGCGCATACTTGATTTATCATTGACCCTGCGCCTCTTATTTACGCTTCTTCTTTAACATATTTTGAATGATATTTTGTTCAATATCCTTAAAGTCAGATAGTACAATACCTTGATTCAGTGCACTCCGAACAATAAACGCTCTCAAAATATGATCAGAAGCTGGAAGTTTATACATAACTTTCCAGCAACGTGTTACAAGCGGCCTCATGATATATGCTAACACCCCCCACCGAATAAAGATAAATCCTCCCAGTCCAACTACGAGAGCTTGATATTGACTGGATATAGCTAAAGAGGTCATCGTCCCAGCGTAGAGAATTGCCTGCAATACCACTGCATCCATGACCCTTAATAATGGAGAAAACCTTCGGCTTACCAACGCAGGGCACACAATTTGCCAAACAAGAAAAAAACAGGGAACTACTATTGCTAACTGCCAGGGATTATAGTACAAAACTCCTAAACCAAGAAGCCAGAGCGATAGCGTATGAGAAGAGCGAAGCCAAGTATCCGATCGTGCTAAAAGTACCTCCAGCGGCTCGTGCTCAAAAAGCTTAGCTGCGTATTCGTTTAAGAGATCGATAGTTGTTCTATACCAAGTACCCGATTCGGTAAGAAGTCCTTGGGGGGTGTCATAGTATTGAACCTTGCTTTTCGGCCAAAGAGGCCAACCCATACCATCAGAGTCAATCGGATAGAAGACTTGAACCACGGCCTTCCTCCGTTGTTGCCCACGCAGAGTCACTGTGCCCCGATGTTCATATAGTATCGGAGGCGATTTGGAGAAAGCGTCACCTGACGTAACATTAATTCTGGTGGATATTCTATTCTTGGTTCTACACGCCCTGTTGTATCACTATAGATTTGGGTATAAGAAACAAATGCACGAATCACTTGAGATTGCCTAGCCTCGTGGAATTTTTCCAAGGGGACCTGATATGTGATTGTTACAAACCTAGGTTCAAGTTGAACTGTATTATTAGCATTTGATAATCCTTGAATCTCAACCCTGACTTGTTCGATTTGACCTTCTGTGTATTGTGGCGCAAATTTGCGAACCACCGTATTGTTTGTTTCTTTTCTAATCCAACCTGAGAGTGAATCTACTAAGGTAACCTCATAATATACGGTATCGCTGGCTCCGACTACGGTGTCTGCCTCTGTAGGCCATGAAGTGATTTGACTTACAATTGAAGTTGGACCAGAAACCAGAATTGTATCAGGATTTAACTGGTGTTCTCCAACGAAAAAATGCGGTGGCTGAGACACAAATGTAACACGAGATTCAATAGGAATGCGTCGCTCTATTTTCGCTTCTTTCTGGAAATAAATTTTCTCTGGAAAGATGCTTTCTATGCTCAGCTCTTCTGGGATTCTAAGCAGTAATTGGGTGTCAAGCATTCCTGCATCTGGACTGAATGTTATGGGGCTACTCAAGTAACGTGCACGAAAACGTTGCACAAGCAGACTGATCCCCGGACCATATAAAGTTGCACGAATCGTTTCAGGTAGAGGGTTAGACAGCACTGAATCTTCGTCGATCCCAGAAATACACGCGGAAGATATTTCTTGAGTTTGAGTGGCACAAGTAGTATACTCGACGGGTAAATAATAATTCTCTGAAAGACTGAGCATTAGCCAAATCAGGATTGACGCAATCAAGCTGAAGAGCATTGCTCGCCTTCGAATTCCAGTAGGCTTGTTAGGATCACTTACTGTTGATTGATCCCCCAAGATGATCCACCGGGCGCCACGCCAGAAATCTTCCAATTTGCTTTGCATCGGATGATAAATCTTAAAAACCTCTCAGAATAGGAAGTTAGTCAAAAATTTCTTTTTCCTGAACAAAAATATGCTTCCAAAGCTCTCCCGGGAGAAATTGGTTTATCCAGAACACTACGGTAATATTGACATATACTCCCTTCGATAGTAGACACAACTGAGAACTTTAAACGGATTATTGCCAGACTGCCTTTGGGGTATTGAGAGTTATCACAGGCGAATCACCGGGTACTCAGCCTGAACCCGTTTCTCTTCGTGATTCCTCTGCCATGGACCGATACATTTGAATTAGCGACTGCACCGAGTGTCCCCAGTTATAGCGCTCCAAAACAGCTCGGTGGCCATTTGCCCCCATTTGTTTTCGGCGTTCAGGGTGATTGTACAATTCAATGATACTGGAAGCCATTGCTTTATGATCACCATAAGGCACGACCAACCCACACTCGGTAGTTTCTACAATATGTTTGATGTAGGTGCAGTCTGTAGTAATTAGAGAGCGTTTCAGATACATATAGTGAAACAACTTGTGGGGAACTATCGTGTCCGTGTGCTCACATTTTAAGAGTGGAAGTAAACATGCATCACTTGATAGAATGTAACTCTTGATTTCGGCCTGTGGCTTCCAGCCTTCAAAAATGACGTGATCCAAGATTCCTAGCGATTTGGCCTGAGCCTCCAATTCTGGCCTAATTCTGCCGTCGCCCACAATTACGAGCCGTACGCTACAATGCGAAAGTACTAATGGTATGACGTCAAGGAGAAAACCAAGCCCCCGATGCGGATTGATGGTCCCTGCGTACACGAGTGTAAACTCCGATTGATGTGTTTGAATAATCACATCTTTCACGGGATAGTTATCAAAAGTTTCAATGTTGACGGTATTTGGCAAAACACATACATCCTTGGTCGAACAACCCAATTGAATATATCGGGTTGCCATGTCCTCTGTAATTACAACAACCTTTGTAGCTTTACTCGCCCATATTTTCTCCAACGTCTTCCATCTGCGGATGTTGATGAACAGTTTCCCAGGAAATCGTGTACTCCATGTATATTGTGTGAGAACAGAAACCCATACTTCGTGTAAGTCAGCGACCACGGGTATTCCAACACGTTCGCCCGCCTTAAGTGCACCACCACACATGTAAAGGTCGTGTGCATGAATCACATCAAAAGAATAATGCTTATGGAGCTTTTGGATCTGACATGTAATGAACCAAGAAAGAATAGGGAACGCACCAGAAAGCCCGCGCATCCAATTACATAATTTTTGGGGTACATGCTTACGTATAATCGTAAATCCTTTGTATTTCTCTGTCGATTGCCGAATGTCAGGAGCCAGAACGAGTAAAGTGACCTCAAATCCAGCCTTGACTAAGGAAGTAGCTTCATTTTCTACCCGGATATCCGGTGGGAATGACTGATCCAAAACCATCAGGATGCGAAATGTCTTGGGAGATTCTGTTAGATCAAGTTCAGATGGGAAAATCATTCATGCAAACTGTGTTAGTGTCCAGATATACTTTACGAGTAGCCGCATACAGGGCATGTATTGGCCCTGTATTTTCTTTATTCCAGAAATTTCACTGTATAGAACTAGAGTTATCTTCAACTTAATTTAGTTAACTTTAGACATTCTACTTCCTGCACTTTCATCCTGCAAGGGAACGAGCAATCATTGCAGAGGCATACCCTTCAGGACCTTCTCCAAGTCGACATTGTGGTCCACTCGGTTTCACTATTGTTGCAGATACAATGGATTGCTCATTTGCACCTGTACAGATACTCCAGTTATTTTTGAACATCTCTGGATATTCTGTCTCCTCACGTAGGATGATACAGGGTACTCCAAACCAATACGCTTCTTTCTGGAGTCCTCCACTGTCGGTAATTACACGATTTGCATTCAGTGTAAGTGTTAACATTTCTAAGTAGCTGGCAGGTCGTGTAACCTCCACATTATCAGGAATAGTTATGCCTGTAAGCACCGCTTTGGTTCGTGGATGAAGCGGTAAGACAACGGGTAAGGGTAATTGGCCAAAAGCATCAAAAATACCCCGAAGATTCTCTTCATTATCCGTATTAGACGGACGATGTATAGTTGAAAGGAAGTATTCACGCGGATGATGTCGAGTCACAGACTCAAGTGGATACAACTCCTGGGCACGTTCAACAAACATATGCGTGGCATCTAGCATGACATCTCCGACTAAAATCGTATTTTCTTCTAGCCCTTCCTGTTTCAAATTCTGGGTTGCAATTTCGGTGGGAGCAAACAACCATTTTGATAAGCGATCAGTTACAATTCGATTGATTTCCTCAGGCATCAACTGGTTGAAACTGCGCATTCCTGACTCAACATGCGCGAGTGGAATATTTCCTTTAGCAGCAACCAACGCTCCGGCAAGTGTGGTGTTTGTGTCTCCATAGACGATAACTGCGTCATAAGGACCGGTTTCATTAATAAACTTCTCTAGTCTTACCATTATGTATCCGGTCTGCGTGGCATGAGATCCAGATCCAGTTTCTAAATTTACAACGGGTGCGGGAACGCCAAGCTCATCAAAAAAGACTTGACTGAGTAGCTTATCATAGTGTTGCCCTGAATGAACCAGCGTCTCCTTGATTCCAGCCTCTTTTAATGCTGGACTGACGGCCGCCGCTTTTATAAATTGTGGGCGCGCCCCAACTAATGTACAGACATGCATGCTTCGTTTATGAATTTGATGGAGAGAAACGCTCTAGTACACGTGCGAGTCGCTCTGTCAGGCGGGGGCGTTCGTATTTGATTAAGGCTTCATCATTGATTTTCCAAGGCTTTCCTCTGGATTTAAGGCATTCATTCAAAAATATATAAATACCTTCCTGATCATCATGATCAAAGATATTTCCTGCATGAGTCTGTTCTAGAAGGTCAGCAAGATCTCCTTCTGTTGGCCCTAATGCCAAAATCGGCCGCCGGGCAGATATATATTCAAAAACTTTCCCAGAAACGATCCCTGTGGTGCTGTGACTATACATATATGGTAACGAAAGTAACAGAATATTTACAGACTGCATATAGGCGATAGCCTCACCATGTGGAAGATAATCGACTCCTTTGACAGGGATTCCTCTTAGTCGATATGTATCCAATATTTCGGATTCAACTTTTCCCACAAGATGAATCTCAACCGGAGTGATGGCTTGTAATTTCTGAAGTGCTAGCACGAATGCCTCAGAGTGTCGGCGAAAATTGTAGGTTCCAAAATGCGCAACTATAAATTCACTTTTCCCCTCGAAAGATACACTATGCTGTGGTATATCAGCTGGGTCATATCCATTAGGAATTGTCTCATAATATTGCATAGCAACGCGACGCTTGAGTCCCGTACCAACATGTTTGCTCACAGAAATCACCCCATTGGCTGTAGTCAAAACCTTTTTTTCCAAATGTGCTTGAAGTTTTCGTGCTATCCAGCTCTCGTGCATCTGGTCAGTGTAATAGATTTCAACCCAAGGATCCCGCATATCTACTACCCAAGGCAATCCCGAAGTTTTTTGTGCTGTCATACCAATTAGGTGGCTTGAATGTGGCGGCCCGGAACTCATAATGGCATCAAATTTGTACTTCCGTAAGAGCTTTCGAGCTGCTCGACTGGCAAAAGGAACCCATCCTACCCGTGCATCAGGGAGAAAGATATTCCCTCTCAGCCACCGAGCAATGCGTTTGAATCCTGATTTTCCATCAACATACCCGACTTCGATAACTTCGTCTCTTTTTTTTCCTTGAAATCGACCATACAAACTGAAGGGATCCCATGCTTTGGTCTGTACAACCTCAACTTCGGATGGAATCTCTCGGAGTAGCGATTGATCAATTGATGGGAATGCCGCATATTTGGGATCAACTGTCAATACTGTTGGCATCCATCCATACATAGGCATGTAGCGCGCAAACTTCAGCATCCTTTGCACACCAGGTCCACCAGAAGGGGGAAAATAATAACTGATCAAAAGAATGCGCTTCACTACCTCCTCCTGTTTACAACGTGAGACTGAGCACTATCGATCCCTATCTTCGCTTTCTTTGAGAATAACCATATACGCGAACTGCTATCAAAGTAAAGGTTAGCCCGTAAACCAAAATCGTAGAAATCAGACTCAATCTTTTCCCCCAAATGTAACTGACAGGATTGAATGTCATTTCAAGCGTATGTTTTCCTGCAGGGATCTCCACAGCTCTCAATAAATAATTTGCTCTATGGATTGGAGCACTTTCTCCGTCGATCGTAGCACTCCATCCCTCGGGATAGTAAATCTCGCTAACTACCAACAGGCGTGGAGCATCCGTTTCTACCTCAAATGAAATACGTCTAGGCCCATGATCAATTGAGTTCACTGCAACAATACTGGATGAATCTATTGGGGTCACTTCAGCTTCAATTGGACTTGCGAGTAAAGCCTTTTTTGCTGGATCAAAATCAGTTTGCTGAAGACGACGCATAGTTGCTTCAGAATCTTGAATCACTTCAATCTCTCCTACAAAGTATGCTCGAGGAAGAACATCCAAATTCTCATAAATTGTCAACCCTGATTCCGCACCATATTCCACATCAAGCGCCCCTGCAATTGGGGTCTGAGAGAATATGAATCGAACATTCATCATATCCAGTGCATTTTCGTTTGGCATTCCGGTATTTGGGATAAAAAGGATCTTATCAAGAAAATCCTGATACACTCGCAATTTAGCAGCGCTGTATCCTCCAAGCGACTCATGATGGAATGATGGTCGAGAGAGTGCTGTCTGATTAAGACGTTCCAGGGAAAGAACTCGGAACTGCCCATCCTTCTGAAGTACATATTCGTCTACATCAAGCGTCTCTATACGTTGGGCAGAATACTTGGATGCGCTGAGATTGTCAGTGTTAATATATCTTTTCGCAACACCTCCAAGGTCTAACACAACGAGAAGTGCCAAGAACATCTGTAATATCCAGCCGGGTATGATCCTGCGCTGAACAGCAATAAATGCAATACTGGCTAATAGAACAAAAAGGAAAGATTTCCTCACATCACCTGCAAATGCATCTATGCGTGGAGGCAGAACCTGTTCGACAAGAACCTGTCGAGCGGCGGCTTGGACTTGGGGATCATTGGGGCTCCGCTGGGCAGATTGAGCTACGTAGGCAACAACTTGATCAAATTCTCCTTCACGTTCAAAATCAAGCAATGATTCTCCCGCTACCATTAGTAGCAATATAAGACCTCCAGTTATGCCAAGGATCACATACACTGAACGCCATTTAATACGTTCTGCTTCAAATGAAGCTTCACGGCGAATAATATAGTTTAACCCTATTCCAGCAAGTATCGCTAGAGCTAGAGCCACTGTAATCAGCCATGTTTCCGGCGTTCTAAATGCGTCAAACAAAGGGAAATAATTGAACATAAGGCGATTCAAGACTTCGAAATGCCTTCCGAGCGAGAATAGCACCATTAGGCTACTTGCAATCCCAAGAGCTACTGTGGTACGTGACCGAGTACGCCAGAGTGCTATAACCGCAAGAATTAATACTATGCTACCCGTGTAGTGAGGTCCCCCCGTAAATGGTTTGGATCCCCAATAATGTCTGGCTCCTCCATAGGCATCAGCAACCAACAAGGTCAAAAGTTCGCCAGGGCTTTGACTCCATCCCATTGCATACTCCCAACTCAGCCCCCCTTCTGCGCCGCCTTGTGATGTCCCCCTAATACTGTATTCCTTATACTCGAGTGTTGGCCAGTAAAATTCAGATACCATTAAAAGAGCCAATACACAGCCTATGGCCAACAGCCCTGTGGATTTGAAAAAAATCGATAATTCCTTGTGGCGATATGCCTGAAAAAGTAGCACGATCCACCATACAAAAATCAGGAACGTGAGGTAGTAGGTAATTTGCACATGTCCTGCCCTCAAGTTGACTGCCAAGGCAATTGTGAATAGAAGACTGGCAATTAGATTGGGTTTTCGGATTCCATATGCAAACGCTAAAAGGAGCCAGGGAGCAAAGGCCAGTGCTACGAATTTGGTGTTGTGACCCGCGATCAGAATGACAGGCAAATACGTGGTCATTCCATATGCACATGCTGCTAACAGCGAGCTCAGCGGATCGCGTGTTAGGTACCAAACCAGCAAGTATCCACCGGTCAGTAGAAAAATCACATGTGAAAAAGGCCAAGAAATTTTGCGTAAAGCACGTGGTAAGTCATCTATTTGGGGTACGAGTGATGGGCTACTGATGATATAACCGGGCATGCCTGCAAAGACATTTGTAGCCCAGAGGGGCTCTTCACCCGTTTCTTCACGATACTCAAGCATACTCTGAGCGACTGCTCTCCACTCAACCGTATCCCCGCCTACAAGGCTTTGACCACTGAATAGAGTCGCCCATGAAAAATACACAGCGACTATTAACAGTGTCACTAAGCACAGTACATGCTGCAAAACCGGAGACTGTGCAGACCACCAAGTGCGCTGAATCTGCAATGAATGTGATGCTTTTTTGGTTGTGCCCATAGATCTTAAAGGCTACCCAATCACTTTTGGTACTCGAAAATATTCTCCATCTGATTCAGGCGCATTACTCAAAGCATCTTCGTGAGTTAGGCGCTCATCAACAATATCTTCACGTATTACGTGAGCAAGATTATGCACATGTGTCATTGGCTCAACGTTTGACGTATCTACATCGTTCAGTGTAGCCACATAATTTAGAATTTGCCCCATATCATGGGCTAAAATCTGCTCTTCCTTATCTGAAAAGTTTAATCTAGCTAATCCTGCGATATGACGAACTTCTTCTATTGAGAGAGGCATTGAATTGAAGTATGGTATGGAGCTTTAATTGATAGTCGAAAATCAAAAAGAGCCACTCGATCTACGAAAAAATTTATAATCATCAGGAAAACATATAGGCATATGTTCTATACGGATTTTGTCCTTCAATTATGCTGAAGAATGTGGTTGCATCAAGTTAGAAAACTAGTGATTTCAACGTAAATCCAATCATTACAATGATATTCGATATTCCCTGAACCTATCGAGATCATATTCAGGCATACCTAATGTTGCAATAGGCCATTGAACCACATATAGCTAAAATGCTCAGAGTCCAGATGTCTGAGGGATCATACAATCATGAAACGATCATGTTTGTTATCTTGGGGTCGCATCAAATTTAGTGAAGATTTTGAATTGACTGAGACTGAAGTCAGAACAGGAACTGTAGTGTCCAACTCCGAGATCAGAAAGCTTAGCATATTCAGAGCTGTCCATGAAGAATGGTTCATGTTTGACCCTACAATATTCATAACAGCATCTTCAGTTTTGAAAGTCGACCTATGCCCGCTATATCACATTCTATGCCGCCTCGTTTGTCATAAAGGCATTTTACTAAACACTTGTACTACTTGGAACTGACATGCAGTGCCTGGCCTTTAAGCTTCCCACGTCCTTTGAAATATTTCCTCTAGAGCTAGCGCAAAACAAAAATAACCTCGCGTGGGGGTGGTGTGCTCATGCGCTATGTATGGCACCGAGTTTTGCCTCATTCAAGCTCAAAATCACGTGCGACTCGCCTCGCTTACAGCGTAAATTTCCCAACCTATATCGCACTTGTCATATTAGAGACAATCATAAGTGAGTCGGGGCAAATGCGAATGTCCTCCAGAAAAATCGAGTCCTGCTCGGACAATTGGCTGAGTCATTTGTATTCCAGGAATTAAGACGGCAAGCCAGTTCATCAATCGAACCTTATCGATTCTATTATTTTCGTGATCGGGATCAAGTTGAAGTAGATATGATTATTGAGCATGGAGCTTTTGAATTAGCAGGGATTGAAGTAAAAATAGCAGCTACAGTGTCTAATTCTGATTTCAGAGGACTTCGTAAATTTAAGGTCGCCCATAAAGATCGATTCACATACGGGGCAATGCTATACGACGGGGAAACGTGCATAAGTTTTGGGCATGGAATGTTTGCTGTTCCAATTTGAATGCTCTGGAAAAACAATCTCTAATGATTATTATCAAAGTAAAACATTATGAATCGATAGTTGTACCGCTACACCCCGTCATTCATCCAGGTAATAGACTGAACAGTTCCATAGGGGTGGGCATATCTGTTCGTGATAGAACCAAATTTTAATCTAATCGGTAGATACCTTATTAGATCTCTGTTTGAAAGTAAATGCAACACCCAAAAATATTCTTACTCTTCGTTACCTTTTTTCTGGCAGGAACTTTACCTGTGAATGCTCAGCGCATAAACGGGGGATTGAAATTTGGTGTATCTCGAACAACATTTACAGGTAACCTCGCCGCCGGTGAGACCGCATGGGAAAGTATTTCTGGACTTGCTGGAGGAGTGACTATTGAACTACGAGTTTTTAGAGGCTTCAGCCTGGTAGGAGAAGTTCTTTACCTTCGGATGGGTGCAAAAACTCGGGTTCAGTATAATAATTTTCCTGGAGATCTTACCAGTAGATCATCTTATCTGTCTATTCCTGCTCTGGCGCAACTAAGATTAGGAGAATCCGGAACGATCAGACCTAGAATCTTTATAGGAGGTGCAGCTTTATTCGTTCTAGAATCCGCAATCTTGGTAGAATCGAGAGTTGACCGGCAAATTTTTATTGAAGAAGATGACTCTATTGAATCTCTTGATTACGGCCTCATGGCTGGACTAGGAGTTGATTTACATCTTGCAAGCCAGCGATTTACACTGGAAACCCGATACTACGGAGGGCAAAATGATGTCACAAAAACATCTTCTCAAACGGGCGAGGCAACCGTTCTCAATAACCAAGGATGGACAATCATGACTGGAGTGCTTTTTTAGTTAACTCATAAGTCATCACGGTTTATGAGAATATTCAAACAATGCTCTAAATCAAACTAATAGCAGTATCTGCGAATTGCCCAGAACCAACCTCCTTTATCTTCCCTTGCATGGCTTGAAAAGCCTCAAAGTACCACCTCTCCGATAATAAAGAGCTTGTGGAGTCGATCACTGGTTTACTTCACTTATGTAAAACCATTATTTTTGACCTAATCTTTGGTGTCATTGGACCCGCACAAAATGACCCGTATAGGCCGAGAGCTGACTATCTTCCAATGAAGCCGTGCATATTCGGTACAGGTAGGTCCCAGAGGGAATCCTCAACGCGTCGAGTTCAATCTCATGCTTCCACCCTGCGGTCAGATGAACCGTCGGAGTCGCGATCATGCGTCGCCCAGTTACATCAAGAACTTCCACCCATACCTGTGCAGACCGGGGAAGGTCAAAGACTAGATGGGTAGTATTTTGGAAGGGGTTCGGGTAATTCGGATAGATCTGGAATTCAGTGGGAATCTCCGCGCTCTGCTCAGCATTTACTGGGGATATGACCTCTATACTGAACATAAGACTGTCTTGCGCTCCATTTGCATCCGTTGCCATGTACGTTAATTGTACAAGTGGGGTCACCTCATAGGGTATTCCACTGATCTTCCGCAGTGGAAGATCAAATCTGAGTCCAACTGGAAGATCTAGAAGTGTCAACGTGTATTGAACAGGAGAGACACCTCCCGTCACCTCGGGAAGTATGAGGGGAGCAATGGGCAGATCCCGGGGATAAGATTGGTCTGGAATGGTCTCGGTAAAAGACATTTGATACACTTCAAGACTGAAGTCCATCTGGATGCGAATTCCTGCATGATCCTCTACGGCATAGGTATAAGTTTTGACGGCTGCGACTTCTGTTGGGGTCCCGCTCAGTGAACGGGTTTCGGGATCAAAAGTCAATCCTGTCGGCAGTTCAGGGGTTAAGGTGTAGGTGTAGGGCGGAGTGCCCCCCGTTGCGAACGGAAGAACTACATCTGTGAGAGGAATTTCAACCGGATAGGCCAGATAAGAGACGGTATCTGCAAAGATGAATGCCTCCGGCTGGACAACCTCAATAGTGAAAGTCTGCATGGTCATACCTCCATGGGTATCAGTCACCGAATACGTGAAAGTTTTCGGGGGAACCACCTCCATAGGGGCTCCGCTCAGGATCCGTGAGGAGGCATCAAAATTGAGGCCTCGGGGTAATTCTGGGGTCAATTGATATGTATAGGGTGGCGTTCCGTTTTCTGCTTCCGGCAACATGAGATCCTTAATGGGCAATCTCAGCTGATACGATTGATCTGAAATCGGATACGCGAAGGTCAATGGCAGGACATCATTATCAGTGATGGTGAGCGTAAACACATTAGTGCGCCCCAGCTGATAGCCGGTTCCTTGGGTAAGCGTGAAGATGACGGTTTCGTTCTCTTCGTCTTCTGGATCATCAATGATTTTGATCGGAATTTCTGCTGAGGTGGCATTGGCGGGCACTGCGGTGGTGCCAGATCCTTGGATCGTATAGTCGTCCACTTCGGTGGCAGTCCCAGACAGGTTATATTTCAGAACGAGGGACATGTTGGAGGGATTGCTCAAGGTCACCGCGACCTGATGGATCCCTGCCGATTCATCAATACTTGCCGATGGGGAGGCAAACATGACGGTTGCCAGACCACTATTCGCAGTCGTAGCACTAGCCACATTGGAAGGCAGACTGGGCCCCACCACATTCAGGGCACGGATCCGGTAGTGACGGGTTGAGCCTGGACTGAGTCCAGTATGCGAATAGGTGGTCCCGCTCTGACTGGCCACCAGCTGCGAAAAATTCGCCCCCCCGTCTGTGGACACCTCAATCCGATAGCCGCTGATGGTCGCACCGCCATTACTTGCCGGAGCGGTCCAACTCAAATCAATGGCAGTCTGTCCATCTGGGGTCGCACTCAAAGAAGTCGGTACACCGGGAACAGTGGCCGCACCGGTCGTGGCATTGGCTGTATTGGACCATCCACTACTACCTACCGAGTTGATGGCACGCACCCGGTAGTGACGGGTTGAGCCAACACTCAGTCCAGTATGCGAATAGGTGGTCCCGCTCTGACTGGCCACCAGCTGCGAAAAATTCGCCCCCCCGTCTGTGGACACCTCAATCCGATAGCCGCTGATGGTCGCACCGCCATTACTTGCCGGAGCGGTCCAACTCAAATCAATGGCAGTCTGCCCATCTGGGGTCGCCGTGAGTGAAGTCGGTGCACTGGGGACGGTGGCCGTGGGTGTAGCAGTTGTTGCACCGGCTATATTGGACTCTGGACCTCTTATACCAGCAGAGTTGATTGCACTGACACGATAGTAACGGGTGGTGCCAGGGGCCAGGCCGGTGTGCGAATAGCTGGTTGTGGTATGACTCGACACCAGTATTGTAGTAAAATCAATTCCGTCTGCGGACACCAGAATACGGTAGTCGCTAATGGGCGCACCGCCCGTATTTGTCGGTGCGGTCCAACTCAGGTTGATGATTGTTTGTACAGAGTCGGTTGCCGTGAGCTCCGTTGGTGCATCAGGAAAGGTGGCCACACCGGTTGTAGCATTCGCCGTATTGGACCATCCACTACTACCTACCGAGTTGATGGCACGCACCCGGTAGTGACGGGTTGAGCCAACACTCAGTCCAGTATGCGAATAGGTGGTCCCGCTCTGACTGGCCACCAGCTGCGAAAAATTCGTCCCCCCGTCTGTGGACACCTCAATCCGGTAGCCGCTGATCAATGCACCGCCATTACTTGCCGGAGCGGTCCAACTCAGGTTGATGATCGTTTGTCCAGAGGCGGTTGCTGTGAGCGAAGTCGGTACACCGGGAGCTGTGGGTGCACCGGTGGTAGTGTTCGTGATATTAGAAATCAGACTCTGCCCCTGGGCGTTGATGGCCCGCACCCGATAATAACGCGTGGTTGACCCAAGTAAGTCCATGACAGAATAGGTCGTACCTGTGGTCCCCGTAGTAGCCACTACATCCGCCCAACCGGTCGTACCATCCGAGGATACTTCAATCCGATAGCCAGTAATGGCCGTTCCCCCATTGTTTGCTGGAGTGGTCCACGATAAATCAATCCTCGTGGGCCCATTGGCGGTCGCAGTCAATCCAGTTGGATCACTTGGAATGGTTTGGACATTTCCAGCTACAGTGGTCGCATTGGTTATCATGGAGGGTGAACCAGTACCCTGTGAGTTGATTGCACTGACGCGATAATGCCGGGTTGATCCCGCGGCTAGGCTGCGATGTCGATAGGTGGTTTCTGTAGAACCAGAATTCGCCACCAGGTTGCTCCATGTGGATCCGCCGTCGGACGAGACTTCAATCTTGTAGCCGCTCACCGCCGCACCCCCATTGTTGGAGGGAGCCGTCCACGACAGCACAATCAGGGTACGCCCACTTGCAGTGGCCGTCAAGCTAGTCGGATCACTGGGGACGGTGGTGGTGCTTCCATCTACGGTAGTGCCCATGGCCGCGGCAGACGCAGAACCAGTACCCTCTGAGTTGATTGCACTGACGCGGTAATGCCGGGTGGTATTTGCGGTAAGATTACGGTGGGTGTAGGAAGTTTGTGTTGACCCCGTATTAACAATCAAATCTGTGTAGTTGGTGCCCCCGTCTGTAGAAACTTCAATCTTATATCCTTCAATTGTGCCCCCATCGTCAGAGGGTGCAGTCCACGATAATGTGAGAATTGTCCGACCCGAAGCGGCAACTGTGAGCCCAGTCGGCGCATTAGGCACAGCACTGTCGGTGGTAGTATCATCGGAAGCAGATGGATTTGTGCTTTCTCCTACCGAGTTGCTTGCATATACCCGATAATGCCGCGTTGTTCCTGGACTGAGTCCAGTATCCGCGTAGGTTCGCCCCGTTCCCGTATGAGCAGGAGAAACATCCTGCCAGTTGGAAGTCCCGTTCGCTGACCACTGAATGCGGTATCCGCTGATTGTCGCACCCCCGTCATTGCTCGGTTCATCCCATGAAAGGTTAATGATCGTTCGCCCCGAAGCCGTCGCTGAGAGGTTCCGTGGCATACTGGGCGGGGAGACCGTGGTCACTACACTAGACCAAGTCCCATCGCCCGCCGAGTTTCTGGCAAGAATTCGATACTGACCCGTGATAGGGAAATTTGTGTCAGATGTATGAGTATAGGTACTTTCATCCAGATCGCGAACCTTAAAACCAACCGTGCTCCAAGGATCGCTACTATTGTCGCGTCGTTGGATCGTATAGCTAGTGATTGGACTGCACTTGTCGACATTCGGTGCCGTCCAAGATAATCTGTAGGTTTTCGGGCCACCCCATGTCACCGTTAAATTGGTAGGAGCACGTGGAACCGTGACTGTTCCTGTGGTCGCGTACGCTTCGTCAGATAAATCACTGAATGTGAGGATAGGTGTACCAGCACTTGCAGCATGTATCAAGCGAAAACCATAGCACGTATTGGAATCTAGACTTGAACTGGTAAATTGATTAGCCATGACAAGACTCGCCACAGAATTAAGTGGAGTCCAGGAAGATCCTTGATTTTCTGAGATATATACTAAATAACCTGCTGTTCCGGTATTGGTAGGTAGATTCGTAGGTGCGCTCCATGAAGCTCGGATGGAACTTGAGCTTATTTTTGTTGCGACAACGTTTGTGGGAATTCCCTGTGTGCTACGTGCAACCGCTACTGCTTGCGCCACATTTGAAGGCTGACTTTTTTCATCTGAACTGTTCACCGTAAAGAGTCGGTAGTAGAAGGTAGAGCCTGAGGTAAGATCATTACTAAAATGAGCAAAGGACGTAAGTTGATACCCCTGTATCAACACGTTCCAAGTACTATTGTCGGAAGACCACTCAATGATAT
>JAPOTE010000125.1 GCA_026709335.1 Bacteroidota bacterium
GATCAAAACCATCGGAAGAGGATACAGAAGGTTTGAAAACTTCAGAGTCGCAATTCTCTTCTTCTGCGGAGGTCTAGATCTCAAACCACACAAAGCCCAGTAGAACCGGTTTTGTAATCTGTATGTTAATTGCAGCACTGTTAGATCACTACAAATCAAGCAAGAACATTGGAAACTCAACCTGATCTAGTAGCCTGTACCCTGAGATTCAAAATGTGCATTTTGAATCTCAGGATACGCCGGGCACTTCCGTGAGCGGGATAGGATTCCACGAAGGAGAAGGTAGCCAGAGTTGATTTTTTGGCGGAAACAGGTTCGACGAATCGATGGATCAGGAGAGTTTGACTCCCAGAATTTTTAACGTCTTCATTTCGGTGGACTTGCGATCTTCATACAGAGCCACTTCGGGAGAATCGTCTGTTGCAATTTTCGGAATTCCCACGGCTCGACACAGCCTCGACAACTCTTCCATCACCGCCTGATAACTCATCGCCTTTCCGCCCTCTGCGGTTCGTTTGGTTCGAGCTTTCTTTGTGGTCTTCGCCTCTGCCTTGACCAGTAACGCTTCCCGCATCCGTTGGATTTTTGCCGCCTGCAACAGATTCCTGTCGTACGCCGACTTCTTGCAGTCTATTCAGCACAAAATGGTTGAATCCATCTACGGAACATCAGCGAACGAGCACCTCTCTTCTGCTTCTCCAAAACGTATTCGTTCCTTCATCGATGCTTCACAACATCTTGATTGCCTCACAGAGAAACTTGAAAGATGGATGGCATGGATTGGCGCTCTGCTCCCTTTGGAAACCGAACACCGTATGATCTTCAAAACTTGTACCGGGTTCGGCTCCACTGAATCCTTCGTAGATGCGACGTCCTTGACATTGAGCCTTGGCCCTCCATGGATGAGAGGACCAGTTGTCCCGCGTTCCGCCAATGAATCTCACTGGACCATTTTGACTCCGTGAAACATCTTCGAAAACTGATTCACACAAAATAAAATATATTTTATATATATGATCCAAAAACCATGCACATTTTGAATCTCGTTAGGTGCGCACTTCAGAATACACAGCTGGAAAACTGGTTTGCTATCCACGCTGGAGATATGAAGAAGATTCAACGCGGCGAGATTGACATCCCTGCTGTACAAGGTGGCAGGAAAACGCGGAAGACCGGGGCGAATTGCGGAATATCGTGGCACATTTGCCTCGGGAGATTCATCAAAAGCTTAAGCAGATTACCGTGACCCGAAAACTGACCATGCGAGGAATGATCGTAGGCATCATGCAGGAATGGGTAAAGGAGCACTGTGCATAATTCGATCTGGTCTTCAGGTGCCCGGAAACGGATCCAAATCCCATTTCGAGTTGAAGGCCCTAGATTCGCTTTCATGCAAGCTACAGCTATGATTCAGTTGCAGAATACTTGTTTTCCTGATCCATATATCATCCTTTAGATGCCTGGATAATCAAGAACTGCTATTTTGGAACCTTTGAACCCACGGTTATGTCCAAGGGCTTTCCAGAGAGAATTTTCTTGTAGTCCCTGAAGTTATGCCGCCTGATTCTTCCCATATACCTGATTATGTTGCGGACCGTGGACCTGCGAGATATTTCCATGGACGAGCACAAATCCTGGGCAACTTTGACAAACTGATCAAAGATTCCATGGAAACACAAAAAGGATCTACCTTTCTGATCCAGGGCGCACCGGGTGCGGGGAAGACAGCCCTGTTAGAGGAAATGGCCTTGGGGGCGCTGGAAAGACGCTGGAACGTGGTTGAAATTAATTTAGGCGACTTGTATAATCCTGTCCAGATGGCGCAAACCCTGGGCAAACCCTATATCTCTCGCAAACAGGGCGCGTTCAAAACGGATGCGAAGGTGGCGAGTACAGAGCACATCAAAGAAGTTGCCGGGGACTCGAGCGTATCCAGGGTGCTTGAAAAGATGAAGTTCAAGCGGGGGGCGCTTTTAATGCTGGATGAAGCCCAAAGGGTTGCTGGTTTTACTGGCTCTTCTAACAAGATTGCGGTGATGGAAACCTTGGATAACCTTCATAATGGCAAGATCAATCACCCGATCATCCTTCTGGCGGCCGGGTTAGGGATGTCAAAAGCGTCTTTCGGTGACTTGGGGATTTCGAGATTCAAAGGAGGCTGTTTTGTAGAATTGGGCGCATTGGGGAAAGAGTCTGAGCGGGCCGTGATTCAGGATTGGCTGGTCAAAGAGGGGGGCGCCAAGGGGGATCCCGCTCCGTGGATGGACGCGATTGCCCAGAAAACGCATGGCTGGCCTCAGCATATTACAGCCTATGCAGATGCTGCGGCCAAGCAAATCCAGCACGATCGCGGGGAGATGACCCCCAAGGGGCTAGACGTCGTGTACAGACTGGGAATGCAGAGACGGGAGGCGTATTACGAGCAACGCACGGAAGAGATTACCAGAAAAGAGCGTTGCAGTTTAGCAAGGTTGGTCAATAACCCTGCGATATCGGATAAACTTGACAGGGAAGATATCGAGGAAATTCTATCGCGGGATTTCGGTCCAGATAAGGCGACAGATTTATTTAATCGAGCGGTGGAAAAGGGGATCTTGCACAGACAAAAAGGAGTCTACACGATTCCGATTCCGTCCTTACGCACCTGGCTGATTTCGAACTATGCCCGGGAGCCAAAGGAATTACCCCATGCATCACCGTCGATTCTTCCCCCGTTCTCTGAGCGGGATTCTGGGACTGAATCCCGAGAACTCTGATCTCCATCTCGTATTTGCCGTCAGATGCGTGGAGACCGCTCTAAAATCAACGAGAGATCGAAAAAGTACCTCTTTGCATTGCCTCGGGGGTTGTTCTGTGCTGTATCAATCTGCATGGCCTGCAATACCCTGACTTCGACGGTTACCTTTCGCACAAAAGCTTCCAGGCAAGATTTCTGGAAAAACTGAACACTACCAAACTCCCTTATTCAGAGAGGAATGAAAAATCAGGACCGAGGAAAAGCCAGATCAGAAGGTTTTTACTTGAACTTCTTGCAAAACCCCCGAAATTGAGCATAAACATTACCCTGGAAGCACCTGAGGGAATCTTTTCTATCTGAAAACAGAGGTTTTGCGAGAATCTCTAAAATTAGATCTGAACTCTCCAACAGTGGTGAGCAGATTTGTTTGGTCGGATCTCTCAGCATTGATCCTCTCGAAGAAAAATCTAACTCCCATGGCTCCAAATATGCAAATCATAATCAAGTTTGAAAACGCACTTCATACTCAGCTTTGATTAGCTCACATAACTTGTGGACTCACATCCACCACGATGACGAAGACATGGTTTTTAGCCTTCGGATCAATCTGCCTGAGGAGTAATTTTTTGACTTCCTCGGGTTGCTCGGGTATACACCCACTGGCAAGAGGCACCCTCATATATTCTGGCCCAAACCAAAATACCAGATAGATTCCAAACCCATTGCAATCAGGATCACGCATATACTTTGATACAAGCTGCTCATTTATAGCACTCCAGATTTTGCGGTGATTATTGTGTTTGATCTCTATAGGAACCGAATGATGTTTTCCATATGAGACACGAATATTTGCTCTTCGCTCGTTAGCATAGCTACCCTCTGGTTGAGTATCAGCTCCATATTTTTTCAGCATCATTAGAAGATCCGCAAGGAATATGTCTCGGCAATGATCCTCGTGCAGAGGTTTCAGAGGAGTTCCTTTTTTGCCATCTTGGTACCAATAGTAACGCCAATCATTGGCTTGTCTGTTTCGAATGCGAGAACCCAGTTCCTCAAGAAGTTCAACTGTAAGAGCAGCGAGATCTGCAGCACTCGACGGATAACTACTTCGGAGAATACTCTGAATTTGTATTGGGTTGAGATCTCGGTGATTCTCGGCTCGATATCGTAATGTCTGCTTCTCTTGTGCTCGTAAAATCTTACGGTTCCAGGCGGCGAGTTCGGGGTGAGAAACTAACCCTGCTAACTCTTTTCTTGAATCATTATCCGTGCTCTCCGCCATCTTAGAGAGCCCCTTCATCAGAACTGCCCCAAATTGCTCACTCTTTATTTCATAATGATTGGGAGTATAGCTATCATCGTGAATCGTTAAGGGAACAATCCATTTCCCGAATGCTTGGAGAAGTTGAGCTAAATCCTTGGTACTCCAGCTCCGGAAATCCTCAAAAATTGTATTTAGCCTCTCTGGTAGAAGGAAATCAAAGATATAATGAGCCTTAGCCCCCCCTTTATCCGAAAGAAAATCTACTACTAAGGGAAGACAGTGATCTCTGGCTACAACTAACCCCGTACATAGCCACTGAGCCCGCTGACCTGTATCCATATTTTTCCGATTTAATCGTTCCAAAACGATTCTTTGTAGCTCTTTTTTAGTCAATCCGTGGGTTAAAGCACTCCACAAAACAGTGCTCAACGATTTTAGCTGCAATCCATTACATCTGGTCGGAAAGACCGTAAACATTTTGAACACTGCCAGCGAAGCTACCTCAGCATACACCTCCTCAAAAGACATCTCCAATAAATAGGCATTTGGAAGCCTCTTCTTGGAACGAACACATGCCCGATGAACCGAAACCATCGCATCAGCTACGAGATCTGGATATTGCTGAAGAGCTTCTTCATACCAGAGAATAAACGGATGATTGGAGTGGGATTTTTTAGGGACAGGGAGATCTGTTACAAATAGAAACCCCAACGCTCTTCGTTTCCCTGTTTTGCTCAGAGCAGAGAAAGCACTCTTTCCTTCCTCTTCCATTCCAGCGAGAAAAGGGCGCGCATAAAGTGATCTTTCCCCTTTCTCATATTGCCCGGCAATCTGGTTAAGATCTGGTAAATCATCCCACTTCAAAAGATTTCTGAATCCCGACAAAGTTGCCTCCAGAAGCTCTGGATCTCTATCCAAATAGGATTCCAAATGCGTCAATGTATCCCCGAAAACCTCATTATGACTCTGGAAATATAATCTGGCAAGCTTGTCAAGAATATCTGATCTACAACGCCCCTCCGAAAGTTCGGTGATGTGTTTTTGGATGTACACAATGTCATTGTTTTTGTCCTTTTTAATTCGAAATTCCTGGAAATTTCCCCACTCATCTTGTTGCTTTCCCCCCTCTCGTTTCCGCTTCTTTTTCCTTTCTAATCGCTTCTCATTCCACTTGCATAAACCGTCCGTACCCGATATGATTTGAGCCACTTTGTCATCAGAAAGTGGGGGCTCCCATGCACCTACTGGTTCTGTCGACCACTGCGCGAGTTCTTCGGCCAGTTTTGGGTATGAATTAAAGATCTCTACTGCATGGGTAAGGCACCAGCTTCGAAATCCCTTTTGAGCATTCTCATCAACAAATTTTAATCCCACCGTAACCTGAAGAGGAGTATTTCCAATCTCGGATTCATTTCTTTGTAAACCATATTCAATGAGTTTATACTGCATGAGTGGATGTTCATTCAGCCAGTTTCGGATGCTCATATTGGCTTTCCAGCCTTCGGACGACAATGAATTTGCTGAACAGTACTTTGGAATGAGTGCTGAGTGATTTTTGTCAAATTCCACAAGCTCAAACCATCTGTAGATCTCTGCTATATCCAGTTTGTTATCACACAGCGCTAATCCTCGTGAAAGCAAAATCACCGGGACATCTGCTAGCTGATGTTGATCTAGTCTTGGGATGATCTCAGAAGCCCGAACGTAAAGAGAGTCAAGTAATTCTTTGACGTGTCTTTTTTCTGACTTGGCTGCTAGTCCGAGGAAGAATTTTTGATAGCTAACAAATGGCTTAACGAGGAAATCGGGGAGGTAATCCCAAATATCTGAGGGTTGTAACTGGCCTGGGTACAAGCAATCAAGGAGCACGCCCCTAAGGCCACCATTTTCATCCGAAAGATGATTTTCATTGAAGTCATTGAGAAGAACCCCCAGAAACTGATTCAGATGTGATTTTTCAGGTACGATATTGCACAGAGCGTAGATGGCAGTACACCGAACATTCGAGTTCCAACTGGAATCACGGATTATAGCTAACAGTGTCTGAGAATGGGTTTCTAAATGCGCCTGAAACGCATGTTGATCATTCTTTGCGAAATGGGAATGTGTGTACGAAATGCTCTTCAGAAGAAAGGTTACAAGTATCTGTCTGCTACCAGACCGTTCGAGTGATTTCGTATACTCCGACACATATGACATTCCTTGTTCTTGTGCCAAAACTCCAAGGGAGAGTGCAACTGGCCAAATATTGGCGGAATGATTGTTTTTCGCAAGTTTTTTAAGTGATTTTTCCCGTTCTTCAGAAGAAAAATCACTTGTATCACCTTCGATTGCAAGCGCAATGGGATCTGCGTTGATCAGGGCAGATCTTACCTTAGGAGAAAGAACTGCAAGCCAAGCTGTAAGTCCCCGCAAGTCTGGAAAAAGATCTCCGTCTGATCCGGACAGCAGTGTGAGAGTCCGCCGAACACTCAACCCATCATGTATCTTGCTAGCAAGATATCGAGCACCTATATACTCGGCCAGTCTTCGATTAACCGGGGTACGATACGAAGAGGATCCCTGGAAAAAGCTTGAATTCAAGGCAGCGAGATGCGCATCAGTGTCTGGAGTATCTAATCTTCGTAATGAGAATGTTTCGGGGTGATCTATATCGTTTATCGCCCAGCCGATTTTATGCCCCACCAACATGATTGTACAAAGCTCTCCCGCAGCATTCAGGACCGACGAATCGGTGATTACCGATTCGAGAGAATGATCTATGAGAGGTTTGGGGTTGCGTTCTCGTATCCGCTCATAACATGCCTTTTCCAGCAGATCTTTAGGCGTTTTAGGCCACTTGCCGGTTGCTACTGAGTTCAGTAAAAATTCCAAAAGCTGCGGGTTGAACAGGAGGGGATCCATTCGGTATTCATGCGCTTGGCGGATGAACTCATCGGCTTCTTTTTCATGCTCAGAGATAATATGTTTGACATCAGTAGATCTAAGCGGATCTAATTTTAGGACAGAGATGTGCGGATCGCTACTGAGAGAGGCCAGCTCTTCTACTTCTTTGGCTCCCAACCAGCTACCTGATCTGCATGATATACGAAATTGGGGAGTACCTAATGCCTTCAAGCGCTTGATGAGTTGATCTATCACAAGTCTTGGATTTCCCGCATGAACTCGAACTTCGTCCAAACCATCAATGAAAAGCGGCCCTTTTTCCCATTGTGGATGATCTTTTAAGTTACACTTGAGAAATCGCCGCGCCGGAATAGGTTGCAAGGCGCCAACTTGCTTCGCTTCTTCTTGAAATTCCGTGCTTTTTCCTATTCCCGATTCTCCTATGAGCACGTACCCATGAGCAACTCGAAAATCACGTAATGACAGACTTTCTTGCCTGAAATACGGGTTTACATCTGGGTCAATCAGACATACAGTACGCTGAACTATCACTCGCATTGATCCTGAACCCACTCGTTGGCCGTAAACGAGAAATATTCGTTGAACGGAACACCGCCAGGGCCAACGATCATGGTTTTTGCATGTGGAAAACGGGTTTCAAACTCTTCCAAACCAGAATGCGAGGAAACATTACCAGTTTTCACCTCCATGCCTAATAAATGAGGCCCACGCTTGATTACATAATCAACCTCAAGCTGCTTTTTCCTATCGCGCCAATAGTAAATTTGGGTGGCAACCTCTTTGGTATTTAATAAGTGAGCTCCCACTGCACTTTCCACAATGCGCCCCCAAAAGGGACGATCACTATACGCTTCCTGAAACGAGTAATCTGACTTTGCAGTCATGATTGCTGTGTTATATACATTGAGTTTGGGGGAGGATGCTTTTCCAAGATGTGGGGACGACGTATATCTTGAAAACCCCGTCATGAGGCCAGCATCCGAGAGCAGATCAAGATATCGTGCGATGGTTGATATATTTCCTGCATCCTGAAGATGACCAAGAAGCTTGTCATAGGATATGATCTGACCAGAATAGCGCGGAGCTAAATCAACCAAATGCCTCATGAGAGCTGGTTTCCGGACTCGTTGAAGTCCCACGATATCTCGTTCAATGGCAGGTTTCACGATGGAACTAAGAATGTGGGTTTTCCATTTTGATAAATCCCTGTCTTGTGAAATGCGCCTCAGTGCACCCGGGTACCCTCCTAAAAAGATATACTCGTCTACGGTAAATCCGAAGGCCTTTGCAACTTCATAGAAGGACCAATGCGAGATTTGTATTTCGTCAAAGCGCCCCAAAAGGCTTTCATTTAACCCCGTCAACATTCGCCAGGCCGCAGATCCTAGTATCACGATCCGCAGTGGACAATTTTTTCGGCGATCTGTATCCCAAAGTCCTTTGACAATATTTGACCAACGAGGAATAGTTTGAATTTCGTCCAGGAATAGCACAAAACCCTGCTTTGACTGTAATGCATCTGATCGCGCTTTTTCCCAATGAGCAATTAAAGTCTGTTCATTAGCAGAGGCATCAACGTGTGAGATATTATTGGTGTTATATGTCCTCATCACTGGCCATCCAGTCACATCAGAATCTATCTGGTCAAGAGAAATATATCTCCATGGAATTCCTAACTGGGTTAAGCGACTACCTGCCTGAAGAGCGATTGTTGTTTTCCCGACCTGACGGGGCCCCGTAATTGCAAGGATACTCATGATAGAGAGATCTACAATTTGATCTATGATCTGCTTTACATATGAGCGTTCATACATATATTTTGAATATTATACTAAAATGTACAATTTTATACAGTTTTGTACATTTTAATATTTTTCTAGTTCATTAGAGTAATCATCAACCTGTGCAAAGGGAGTTTTAGGAGAGCTTGTATAATGTGTCTAAGGCTCCCTGCAAATTTTTCTCGTTGCAATAATAAAGTTGCTTTGACAATAGCCAAGGGGCACTTTTCTGGTTGGAACAGTGGTTTTGTAGAGTATCGTATATTCGGATCAAAGACGGAAACCTTCAATCCGAATACAAAACCGACTCGTGACATGCCAAGACCAACCGAAGATCATCCAGTTCTGCATGCAGCTAGACATTGGCGGGATCGTTGCCTTCTGAAACAGCAATCAGTATTCACCGATAAACCTCTGTGGACACTGGAAAATATTGAGTATCTCATTGAGTACTACATTAACAAACCAGACACGAGTAAACGCCCCTTTTTGGTGAAACTGGAGGATCAACTTGCATCTACTCCCGAACCTGTAAAACAGTTGGCAGCCGAAATGCTGTGGGTGATGTACCTGTTTCCTGTTCCTAGCTCACTAAAACCCGAAACGAAACGTGAACATATTGACCAAGTCTGGAAGTGGTCAGGAGAGGAATTACCAGATGCTCCGTTTGATCTTGGAGAAGCTCTGGAGCAAGGTATCGGGACCACAGGTACAGCCTTCGGTACACTCAAATGGAAAGAATTCGCCTTCTTCATTGAGTTAATGAAAGAATGGTTTCAGACTTCAAATGACAACCGTAAATATCTTCTTTCGGATCCTTGGGTGTTTGCAGAATGGATGGAAAATTTGAACAAATGGGGAAAGCGGCTCCTACGCAATATTCTGTTGTATCTGCTTTTTCCTGAAGACTTCGAACCCTTCGCAGTGTCTTCGCAAAAAGAAACCATTGTTGATGCATTCGCGAGATATTTCGGGGAACCTGAAGGATTCCCCTATAACAACAAGGTTGAACTTGATCGGAAAATCCTCGAAATCAGAGAGAGACTTCAGAAAGAAAATAAAGCACCTTCCGAGTTTGATTTCCACGATGAGCCTTACCTAAAGATCTGGAGGCCTGAGCCAGTGAACCCGCAACTGAACCCGCAACCGAAACCACCTGTTATAAAATCTAAACCATCTCGCGTATGGCTTTTCGGACAAGCCTGGAAAGAATGGGAAAGGTTCAGTAAGGAGGGAATTATTGCAATTGATTATGACATAGGAGACTTGAAAACCTTTGACGAAGAGGATGCGATCCTCGAAGGACTTCAAGGACTTGCCAATATGTCAGAACACCCAATAGGGCATGCATGGACTTGCCATCAGTTTACTCACGGGATTAGACAGGGAGACCAGGTTCTCCTTGCGGAAAACGGTCTGAACTTATTAGGATATGGAATCGTCGATTCTGATTACATTTTTCAACAAGACCGTCCCAATCATCGGCATATACGCCGAGTCAAATGGAAATTGCTTGGCCGATGGCCACTACCTTTGGCTCCAAAACAAACAAGATGGAATCCTTGTACACTTTTTGATATAACCGATTGGCGATCGACTCCTAAGTTGTTCTCCGAAATCATAAATCCCAACCTCCCAGAGGATAAATTCCTTATACCCGAAGATATAGAAGATCTCTTTATATCTAAGGAGTTTTTTAATGAAATCACAGATTCTCTGAAACGCAAGAAAAACATTGTCCTTCAGGGGCCCCCAGGAGTTGGAAAAACTTTCATAGCCAAACGACTTGCCTATTCTATAATCGGGTTTAAGGCCCCTAGCCGGGTGAAGATGGTCCAATTCCATCAGAGCTATGCATACGAGGATTTTATCCAGGGATATCGACCACGCGAAAAAGAAGGATTTGAACTTCGCAATGGGGTGTTCTATTCTTTCTGTCAAAAGGCCGCCAAAGATCCTAATAATCGTTATGTATTTATCATAGACGAGATCAACCGAGGAAACCTGAGCAAAATCTTTGGCGAATTAATGATGCTCATCGAGGCTGACAAAAGAGGTTCAGAATATGCTCTTGAGCTTACCTATTCCTCCGAGCCCTTTCACGTTCCAGGAAATCTCTACTTGATCGGCATGATGAATACAGCAGATCGATCTCTGGCAATCGTAGATTATGCGCTACGAAGACGCTTCGCTTTCTTTCATCTTTCTCCCGCTTTCAATGAAAAGTTCCAAGAATTTCTGGTCGCAAAAGATGTGAAAGAAACCCTTGTCAAAAGGATTATCCGCCTACTCTCTGCCCTGAATGAAACGATTCGCTCAGATCATACAAACCTTGGTCCTGGATTTGAGATTGGCCATAGTTACTTCTGTCCAAGCAACGGAGATGAAACATTCGACAAGTCTTGGTACGAAGCAATTATCCAACAGGAAGTTAAGCCACTACTTCAGGAGTACTGGTTTGACAAGCCAAAAAAAGTAGAGGCTGAAGTCAAATTTTTGATGGAGAAATGAAGATTCCTATTCTCAACATCTACTACCTCCTCTGCTACGCTTGGAATTTTATTGATGAGGCAGAAACAGTCGTATTGAAACCCGAAACCTTTGACGGACCGGTTGATCTGTTTGCCAAGGTACTCAACGATGGAGTTGCACGGCTCATCTCACGGGGACTGGACCGAGACTACCTCGTGATTCAGGAGGATCTTCGGGGGATCAGGGGAAAACTCAATCTCGCAACCACCATAAAGCGCAATCTGCTCCTCAACGCTAAAACCAACTGCTCCTTTGATGAATTTAGCTATGACATACCTCAAAATCAGATTCTCAAGGCGACACTCCGCAATTTGACCTTGGTTGACTCTTTGAACCATGATCAAAAAGAACGAAGCCGTAATCTTTACTGGAGATTTACAGGGGTTTCCAATGTCCGTTTGACCACGAAACTCTTTCGCACTGTCCGAATCCACCGAAACAATCGGTTCTACCTGTTTCTCATGCAGATCTGCCGCATCATCCACGAAAACCTTTTGGTAAACGAAATAGATGGGACCGTTCAGTTTCGTGACTTCCGAAAAGATGAGGCAAGAATGGGAGCGTTGTTTGAGAAATTTGTGAAAACATTCTGTGAACGACATACACAATATAAGGTAACTTCCCCCCGAATTGATTGGTTTGAAACAAGCGGAAGCGAATCAGATCTTCGGTATCTACCAAACATGGAGACAGATATTGTTTTGGAATTAGCAAAACGTACAATTATCCTTGACACCAAGTTTTATAGCTCCCCCATAACTACCAACCAGTACGGCAAAAAACGGATTAAATCAGACAATCTTTACCAAATTTTTTCCTATGTGACGAACTGGTCCCTGGAGCACGGCAAAGAGGACTTGGAGGGGTGGCTCCTGTATGCAGCAGTCGACGATACGTTTGACTATCACTATAAAATTGGAGGGCAGACGATCCGGGTTTGTTCTATTGACTTGTCCCAGAATTGGAGAAAAATAGAAGAAGACCTATTATCGATAGTCGATCACAAACTCCGAAACGACACCGTTCCAAACAATCTCAATGCTAATTCTCCTGAATTAATTGTCTCTTGAATAATAGAGTATTTATGATTGATTCTCCTGCCGTGTCAAAACCGTCATGCCACCCGGACTGTTTTTGTCATCACGGATACATGCTTCAGGAAGCCATGCCAAACTGTCGAGATTGCGGATGTTCGTACATCAGGTGCATGGATACTTGCACTGAATGGCTGCCACCATTGAATCCAATCCCCGAGCAATGGAAAACCATCACTCACTTTGAAGAATGGTGTTCGCTGCCTGGTTACGTGTGCATTGGCTAGCCTTCCGGGATAGTCATTCACAACTCTCGCGGGCATCAACTGAGCCTCTTCACGTAATATACCAGATTGATTCTGTTAGATGAGCCTACCGCTTTCTATTTTCGCCGGCTTCTCTGCTGTCTGTTTTTGGGTCTCTGCCTATGCTGTTGCGGCTTGTTAGGATTCATCCTTTTTTGATTCAGCTCATCAACAAGCATTGCTATTAATTCTGGTTCCTCTTCCGCAAGAGATTTCACCATTGGCACAAACTGAGCCAAGCGCTCACGCTCCATTTTGGTTTTCGCCCGTAACTGCTCTTCAAGAGCAACGGTGACTCGCTGCGCCGTACGCGCAGCAACATCTTCCGGATCCGGCAATGATCGTTTTTCCATGTGAATATCAAATTGACGTGCGATTGCTTTTAATTGTGATTCCTCTTCCCAACTAGCAAGCGTGATCGCTACACCTGCCTTGCCTGCACGGGCAGTTCTACCCGTCCTATGAATGTAAAGCTGTGCTTCCAATGGCACCTCATACTGGAAGACATGACTCAACTCAGAAATGTCAATCCCGCGAGCCGCTACATCCGTAGCCACAAGAAGCCGGATGTGCCCCTCTCGGAGCCGCTGTATAACTTTCTCGCGTACTCGTTGAGGAAAATCCCCACTGATTGCGCCAATATTGAACCCATAATTGCTTAAAAAATCCTTCAGAAAGGAAACCTCACGGCGGGTATTTGTAAATATGATGGCTGATTCGGGGTTCTCAAATTCTATCAGACTGGATAACGCGCGAGCTCGCTCCATAGGGTCCAGCACTGAATAATAGCGATGATCTATCGTCGCGACACCTACCCCATCAGCGCTTAGGCCAAGAAATTGAGCATCCTTCAAAAATTCTCTCCCCAACAATCTTACCTTGGGCGGCATGGTTGCACTAAACATACAGGACTGGCGCACCTCAGGGAGATAGGATTTAAGATCCACCATCGCCGGATAAAATCCCATGGAAAGCATTTCATCTGCTTCATCAAGAATAAACGAGCGCAGCTTTGCAAGTGTGAATGTGCGTCGTTCCAGATGATCCAGAATTCTCCCCGGGGTACCAATGACAACCTGCGCGCCCTTTGACAGCCCCACCGACTGCCGCTTATACCCAACTCCACCATAAACCAAAACACACCTGAGCTCATCAGGCATTGGATTGATGCGCTTGAACTCATCATGAATCTGACCTGCTAATTCTCTGGTTGGGGTCAAAATCAACGCCTGGACGGCACGAATGGATGAGTCCAATCTGTCAAAAAGAGGCAAAAGAAACGCTCCCGTCTTACCCGATCCCGTACGGGATTGGACAATCAAATCCTGACCGGATTCCATGCAGGGAATTGAGTGCGCCTGCACGGGCATTAAGCCAGGCCATCCACTCTTCTCAAATGCAGCACGCGCGCCCAAGCCAAGTGACTCAGGGGTTGCCTGTTTGAAATTTGGATCCAATGCCGTAAAGCTGCGCTCCGCGGCAGATTCTCTGCTGACCTGCTGAGCCCGCGATGAAAAATCCAGCTGTGTCTTGAAAGATTTACTCACAGGCTACATGTATAAACCACCGTTCACACCCAGAACCTGCCCTGTAATATAGGATGCTTCTTCGGATGCCAAAAACAATACGGGAGTAGCGATTTCTTCAGGCGTTGCCGCTCGATTGACAGGTATCGCGCTCAACAGTTGTTGCTTAGCCTTCTCGCTAATCGCACCTGTCATGTCCGTCTCCACGTAGCCCGGAGCAACTACATTCACGGTCACTCCACGGGCGGCAAGCTCTTTGGCTAAACTCTTGGAAAATCCGACCATGCCCGCCTTAGAAGCAGCATAATTTGCCTGGCCCGCATTTCCAATAGTCCCAATTATCGAAGAGATATTGATAATGCGCCCATGTCGCTGACGCATCATAATCTGACAAACCGCTTTGCTGTAATTGAAAGCACTCTTTAAGTTGGCATTCAAAACCTGATCCCAGTCAGATTCACCCATACGCATGATTAACCCGTCACGCGTAATTCCTGCATTATTCACCAAAATATCAACCCCCCCCCATACCTCAACGATCTTGTTTACCGTCTGCTGGGCAGCCTCAAAATCTGCTGCATCACACTGAAATGCAAGTCCGTTAATCTTTTTCTTCAACTCTTCAGCTACAGCCTTGCTACTCCTGTAGGTAAAGGCCGCCCGAGCTCCGTGCTGCGCAAATGCTTCAACAATGGCTCTGCCTATACCGCGAGTGCCTCCGGTGACCAAAATGCGAGATTCGCTAAAATTCATGTGCTTAATCACTCTGCTATAAATGCTTCAACCGCATCTGCGGTAGAAATGGAAATCACGTCTGTCCTGCGCCCCAGGGTCTGCCGGACTAAGCCGTTCAGAACACGACCCGGTCCCACTTCTATAAAACTCAGGTTTTCCGGCATGTTCTGCAACAATTGAGACCATCGCACAGGGCTAGTGAGTTGCTCAAGCATCCGGGCTCGAATATGTTCCGGATCCAAAGCCGGCTGCGCCGTCACATTGAGATATATTGGGCAGACCGGCGGTAGAATCGTTACAGTTGCCAACTCCTGAGCCAGCGCCTCGCGTGCATCGGAAACCAGTGGGGAATGGAACGCGCCACTTACTGGCAATTGCACCAATTTCCTCGCACCTTCCTCCGCAAGCATCTTCTCTACCCTACGGAGTGCAGCCGTATCTCCGGAAATCACCACCTGGCCTGGGGCATTGTAGTTCGCGCATACCACAATACTGTCTGGAGTACTGACCTCTTTGCAAGCGGCATTGACTACTTCTCCGGGAACTCCTATCACGGCAGTCATTCCCGCAGACCTCCCCTGGCCAGCCATTGCCATCAACTCTCCCCGGCGGCGGACCAAACGCAATCCATCTTCAAATGAAAGCGCACCGCACGCATGAAGTGCACTGTATTCTCCTACACTGTGGCCTGCAACCAGATCAGGCGCAAGATCAAGTGCAGCGAAAACAGCAATAGAATGTGTATAGAGCGCCGGCTGACAAATTGCTGTATTGGTCAGCTTTTCAAGCGCCCGGGGGTCCTCTTCAATGCTCTTGAAACAATACTCGGAGAGTGGAAGGCGAAGGATCTCGTCTGCTGCCTCAAAAATAGCCCGTGACGTAGGATTTCTCTGAAACAAATCCTTTCCCATCCCGGATATCTGGGATCCTTGACCCGGAAATAAAATCGCGAGAGACTGATCAAGCATAAAAGCGCATTTTGTCAGGATCAAACATCTTCAGTAACAGAATCATAAGCCCACCGGAGATACGTTGCTCCCCAGGTAAACCCGCCACCAAATGCGGCAATGACAATATTATCTTCTTTTTTGAGCTCATTCTCCCAATCATTCAGGCATAACGGTATTGTGGCAGCTGTGGTATTGCCATACTTGGAAATATTCAGCATCACTCGATTGGGATCAAGGTCCATCCGACGCGCAACGGCGTCAATAATGCGCTGATTTGCCTGATGGGGAACCAGATAGCGAATATCATCGCCTGTTAATTGATTGCGTTCCATGATTTCCGCTGCTACATCTGCCATACCCTTAACGGCTACCTTAAAGACGGCCCTTCCGTCCTGATGGATATAGTGCATTTTTCGATCTACCGTGTCATGTGTCGGTGGATTCAGACTGCCCCCGCCCAACATACACAGCGACTCCCAGCCTCGACCATCCGTATGAAGTACCGAGTCGATGAGTCCACACCCATCATTAACGGGTTCAAGTAAGACGCCTGCGGCCGCATCCCCAAAGAGTACACAGGTTGTCCGATCTGTATAGTCTGTGATGCTACTCATCTTGTCCGCTCCAATCACCAACACTTTTTCTGCTCTGCCGCTTTCAATAAATCCCGCTCCAGTATTCAGTGCAAAAAGAAATCCGCTGCATGCTGCCGATAAATCAAAGCCCCATGCTCCGGTTGCTCCAAGTTCGGCCTGAACCAGACAGGCCGTCGCAGGAAAGAACATGTCGGGTGTGACCGTCGCAATAATTATGACGTCTATCTCCTCAGGTTCGATTCCCCGCTTTCTTAGGATCTCCTTTCCCGCGCGTGCAGCCATGTACGAAGTTGCCCTCTTCTGATCAGGCAAAATCCGTCGCTCCTTGATACCGGTTCTCGTATGGATCCAATCATCGGTGGTATCAACCATTTTGCTCAGATCCGCATTCGTTAATCGGGTCTCAGGTAAATAATGACCGACAGTGGTGATCGCTGCATGTATTTGACACCCCATGATTATAGACAATTGCTCAGGGAGCCAGTGCGCGTTGGATTGCACTGGTTAAATTCAACTTTGCGGCCTGCGCCGCCTGTTTGATGCATTGCTCCACCGCTACCGCCGTCGTTGAACCATGTAAAATAAATACCTCTCCTTCTACCCCAAGCAGGGGGCATCCTCCGCCATAACGTTCTGGATCAAATCGGCGAGAAAGAGCGGCGAGAACTTCTTTGAGCAGATCAACAACGGATGGCTTTGATTGCAGTTTGGCAAGCTCCTGTTCAATCATTTCCGGCACCACGGTCCTGATACTTTCTCCCAGTTTGAGGATCACATTGCCGACAAAACCGTCACATACAATCACATCTGCTTTTTGGTAGAAAATGTCACGTCCCTCAATATTGCCGATGAAATTCAAATCCATTGAATTGACGAGCAGTTCATGTGCAGCTCTCACGAGCTCATTTCCTTTAGCCGGCTCTTCGCCGACACTCAACAATCCGATTCGAGGTTGTGCAACATCCATGATAATCCGCGCATACGCAGACCCCATTTTTGCAAATTGCAACAAATGATCTGGGCGACTATCCATATTGGATCCCACATCCAGAACCGTACAAACCCCTTTTAAGGTCGGATAGAGTGTGGGAATGGATGGGCGAAAAAGGCCTGGAAGTCGACCTAGGACAAAAAGGGATGCGGCGCCAACCGCGCCGGTATTTCCGGCGCTCAAGAACGCATCTGCAAGACGTTCCTTATGGTTTCTGAGTCCGACATGAATAGATGAATTCCCTTTTGCACGGACCGCAGCAACAGGAGAATCTCCCATACCTATCACCTGCGGAGCGTGGACGATCTCAATCCCCGAGGGAGCACCGAATTTTTCTAGAACAGCTTGAACGACGGTTTCGGGTCCGCATAGTTGAACCTCAATTCTCCCCTTGGAGGATTCCACCGCACGCACGGCCCCCTCAACAATGACGGCAGGAGCATCATCCCCGCCCATCGCATCTACTGCCACTCGAATTGCCATGTACCTCCGCTAAGTTCTGGGCAAATCCGCGGCACTATGCTTCCGTGCGACGCTCAATGATTTGACGCCCTCGGTAGATGCCACTACTCGGACAAACTCGATGGCGCAGTTTTGGATCTCCACTCTGCTCGCAATCAGCAAGTGGCGGGTTTTCAAGACTACCGTAGTATACGCTTCTGCGCTTGCGTGTACGGGATTTGGAATGTTTTCTTCTGGGATTGGCCATTATGCCATTTCTTCTGTTTAGTTATGTGTGGAAAGCTCCTCACGCACAGCGATAAGAGGAGACCAGCGCTGATCGGCTTCCGAAGTAGGAGCGCCAAAAACTGTTTGTATCTGTAATTCCTCCGCTTCCGGGGCGACATTTCTTGCAGGAACTGCCAGCATTAGCGTATCTCGAACTACATCGGTTAAATCGTAGACCCGTTGCGCAGGATCAAGTTCTATCTGCTCCGTCATGTCATTTTCCATGTCATTTTCTATCTCGTACGGATGCTGACGCCAAAACGAAAGCTCATGAGAGTTCGAAACGGGTGCGACAAACTCGCACAACGTCCGATCACATTCGAGAAGAGCCTTCGCACACACCCCAATAGTCATGCGCGTTGGCCCATCCGACGGCATGACCGAAAGAGTTACCTGAATTTCCGAAAACTTCTCGTCATCCAGATCCAACTCCGAAGCGGACACCTCAAAATTGCCACTCCAGGGCAGAGTAATATCTACCTTCAACATCCTCTGTCACCATAGATTTTATCAAGACAGTCGGTATAAACCCTCGATTTATGCTTCAGGTTTCCTGGAATTCATCCGAAGGATCCGGTTGACCGTGTACTTTGCCTTTGCCCATGCCCTCTTGAGTGCAACTGTTTGGAACAGGGTAGCATTTTTTTCAAGCCGAAAAAAGTACTGAAAAACGGCGACGGGTTCATGCAGAACAAGGCGGGTTATTCAGGCATGTATACTCGAGGAATTTTGCGAATAAATTGAATTTTTGTACGTTGTATCTTCTAGAAAGGAACAAAAAAAGTCGGATGGTGTTGCTCCCTTGAAAGAATCCTGAATTTGGGTTACTTGCTTATTTATATTTTTGGTTCTGTAGAGTTTTGTATGAAATGATTAAATTCGAGCTGAATCAAATATAGCAACTTCATGACAAAGGAATTTATGAATGCAGTGATGCGGGACTCGTTAGGACTTGACTCCGAGTGGCAGGTTGATGAGGTCACCTTTAACCCGAAGGAGCGACGAATTGATGTTTATCTTTCGCATTCGG
>JAPOTE010000096.1 GCA_026709335.1 Bacteroidota bacterium
AGAACCCCTGTATGGAACACCTTGACTCCTCTTACCCTAGATCTCATTGGTGAAGAGTTATTGGAAATTTTTGAGTCGTTTCCAGTGGATCGAACTCCTAATGAATCTTATACTGAGCAAGATTTAGTCTGGCCGGTGCTACAAAAGTTGGGGTGGAAGGCATCTTTGCCTCAGCAAAATCTATCCTTGCAGGGGCGTGAAGACGTGCCTGATGGATTGCTGTTTATAGATGAATCTGCAAAGCAGACAGCCAGTCTACAAGAACAGGAATTCAGGCGCTATGAGCATGGCGCAGCCATTCTGGAGGTAAAACGTTGGAGGCGCCCTCTTGCCCGAGCTACTCGAGAAACGGGCGAAACTACATCACCGGCGTCCAAAATGCTTCGTTATATGCGCCGGATAGATGATGTCACCGAAGGAAATCTACGATGGGGAATTTTGAGCAACGGTCGCAATTGGCGACTCTATTACTCTGGTGCCAAATCTCCAGGAGAAGATTATATAGATTTGGATCTACTCACAATTCTCAGAGGAGAAACTGGCGACGGAGGTGCAAGAGAGCTCTTCGAGAGCGAGCGACGGTTACACTGGTTGAAGGTCTTCGTGATTCTGTTTGGTTGTGATCAATTTCGCCCAGATTCTCACGAACGCCAGACATTTCATCAGCAGGCGATTCTGGATGCAAGATTTTATCAGGAACAGGTTACGGTCAAACTTTCAAATATTGTATTCAATAGGGTTTTCCCGGAGCTTGTCCGAGCCATTGCTAAGGAGGCACCTACTGCAGAGCCAAGTGAAATTCGACAATCTGCACTCATCTTTTTGTATAGACTCCTATTCATGTTGTATGCTGAGGATAGGGGTTTACTTCCGGTATATGATTCCCGATACGATGATTATTCATTCAGGAACAAAATCCGCAATGATATTGGAAGACGGAAAGACAAGAACGATGTATTCTCCAGTTCTTGGGGGCTTTACTGGCCTTCCTTTGAAGTAATTTGTAATATCATTTCGGAGGGAGATGCTTCAATTGGGCTTCCTCCGTACAATGGTGGTTTATTTGATCAATCACAAACTCCCTTGTTATGTCAGATTGTACTGAATGATGAAATATTTGCAAATGTAGTGGATGCACTCTCGTTTGAGCAGACATCTTCAGGCCGGAGATACATCAATTATCGGAATCTTGGTGTCCAGCAACTTGGCTCGATTTATGAGCAGTTATTAGAGCAGGATGTGGTTCGAAACGGCGATTGTGTTGACATAAAATTGAATCCGTCAGCCCGTAAAAATCAGGGTAGCTATTACACTCCAGATGAGCTGGTCAGTCTGATTGTTTCAGAAACGATCACGCCGCTTGTAAACAGTGCAATGGATACATTCACATCCAAGGTGAGTCAATTGGATTTGAACCAGCAGGAGATCAGTCAAGAGCAATTGAATGAGCTACATGCTATAGACCCCGCCCGGGCATTACTTGATTTGAAAATCTGTGATCCTGCAATGGGTTCAGGGCATTTTCTGGTCAATCTGGTTGATCAATTAGCAGAACAGGTTCTCATAGCCATTGAACAATCAGCTTCAATGGTAGACGGCTATACTTCACCAGTGGTGTTTCGAGTCAACGAGATGCAGAAAAAAATTCATTCCAATGCAGAGGAATATGGCTGTGTACTTGAAGATGCGCAGCTTGATGAACAGCGATTGGTTCGCCGAATCGTAAGTAAACGTTGCATCTATGGGGTGGATAAAAACCCAATGGCCGTTGAGCTGGCCAAAGTATCCCTTTGGCTTCACACGTTGACTACTGGCACACCGCTAAGCTTTCTTGATCATCATCTGGTTTGTGGAGACAGCTTGTTTGGCACAGGAGTTCGAGAGGCTTTGGCTTATGTGGAACGGCATGGATATTTTATGCGTGAGCCGGTACTGAATGCCGTGAGCACAATGGATCAGATGGAAGCACTGAATAATGTAAGAGATATTGATGTTGCAGATATATCTCAATCTGGAAATATATTTTCGCGTATTGCAAAAGCAAGGAAGCCTCTAAATGCCTTCGTGGCGTTATACCATGCCTTTGAGTGGTTAAATTTGAAAAATCAAAAAGTTCGCCAGGTTTTTTCTTCCTGGCTTGATGGAGAATATGGAGATCCAGTACAGGTCGCATTGGGAAGTGATTTACCACCATCATCGGATACGCTGAGTCAGGAAGCTATCCAGGTTATGAGTGAGGCGCGAGATCTCGTGAAGCGAGAAAACTTTTTGATATGGGAGATTACCTATCCGGATGTATGGGCGAGCTGGTCAAAAAATGGTGAGAAATGTGGCTTTGATGCAATCGTAGGGAATCCGCCATGGGAACGAATGGAATTAAAACTAATCGAGTGGTTTGCGGCGCGAAGACCAGAGATTGCATATGCATTAACTGCCGCGGATCGTAGCAAAATGATTGCCGAATTAAAAGAATCAGAAGATCCATTAGCAGAGGAGTTCGAAAGAGCCAAGGGGCGTTTCGCAATGGTCAATGCAGTGGTACAACGATTAAGCGTTTACGAGGAGATAGGAGCGGGGAAAAACCTGTATGCCTTATTTTTGGTGCGTTCGCTGATGCTTACAAAACCATCGGGTGTGGTTGGACTTCTAATTCCTTCGGGAATTGCCTCGGATAAGCAGTTTGCCGCACTCTTCAGAGGTATTGCCCATCAGGGAAAGCTGCGTGCATTGTATGATTTTCAAAATAGGTCCAGTACCAGATTCAACAGACAGAAATCAGAAAAATCACCATTCTTCTTCCCGGATGTGGACGGGCGCTTTAAGTTCTGTGTGTTCGTTGCAAGCCCCACCGATACGGGGCAAAATGCTCGATGTGCTTTTTTTCTGGACGATCCGAGCCAAACCGAAGATCTAGAAAGATGTTTTGAGATTACGCCAGAAGATTTTCGTCGAGTAAATCCCAATACGGGCACTGCACCAATATTCCGCACCCGGCGGGATGCGAAACTTACGATGTCTATCTATGAGCGGATGCCGGTTCTGGTGAAGAATGTTGAGAAAGATCGAATTCGTGCGTGGCCTGTTCGGTATTACACCATGTACAATACGGGGAGCGATTCAAATCTTTTTCGCACCAGAGACCAGTTATTGGGAGAGGAAAAGGCATATCCGATAGAGAACAACCGCTTCCGTAATCGCGAGGGAGAATGGGTTCCCCTCTACGAAGGCAAGATGGTCCAGGCGTTTGACCATCGTGCTTCGGATGTCATTATTAATCCAGAGAATCTGTTCAGGCCCGGGCAAAAGCGTGTCTTGATGGCGGAAGAGAAGAAGGATCCCACTCGTTTACCGGAGCCAAGATTTTGGGTGTTGAACTGTGATGGTGCCTGGCCAGAAAAAGAACCTTATATGATAGGGTTCAAGGATGTGACGTCAGTCACCAATATGCGTACGATGATTGCGGCTCTGATCCCCAAAAGTGGAGTAGGGCACACCTTACCACTCTTGCAGACCACCGAAAAAGAAGCTATTTCAACATCACAACTGCTTTGTATGCTGGCAAATCTAAACTCAATCGTATTTGATTATGTAGCCCGGCAGAAAGTTCAGACTACGCATTTTTCATGGTTCGTGTTAAAGCAGATGCCGGTTGTTCCTCTTGATGATTTTGACCGTACTCGCTTTGGTGCAGTTACCGCGCACAATCTTGTATGGGAAGCTGTACTTGAATTGACCTATACATCCGATGATATGTCTTCCTTGCCCCAAAATCTAGATCGTGTTGGTGATACCAGTAAAATGCTCTCTCCCTTTCTATGGGACGAGGAGCGTCGGCTTAGCTTACGAGCGAAGCTAGATGCAATATTTTTTCACCTATATGGAATTACCTCAGCAGAGGATATCCGTTATATCTACGAGACATTCCCGATTATCCGAAAGAAGGAAGAAGGTCAATGGGGTCAGTATCAATCCTTACAATTGTGTCTGTCTTGGTTCAATGCATTGGAAGCAGGAGATCCCTATGCAGGAATTACGGTCTGACTCATAGGGCATTCGTTTGATCAAAGGGGAAGTTCAGGATCATTCATTTTCCCGCTATACTGGTCCATCCAAGCCAGGATACCTCCATCGAGGCTCATGCATTGGGTGTATCCAGCTTCCTGCAATAACTGAACGGCACGTCTGGAGCGAAGGCCTGTTTGGCAATGTACGATCACACGATCATTGTATCCGACGGAGATTTCGGGCAGTTTTTCTGACAACTCATCAAGAGGGATTTGTAGATCTGCACCCATACTGACGGCAGCAGCTTCATTCTTGTCCCGAACATCGAGAAGAAAAAAGGGCAGACGGTCACGCTTGAGTAAATTCAATTCTGTGGTGGTAATGACTGGAATAGTAGGACAAGGTTCCTCGTAGTCAGTCAGCGATGTAATTGTTGGAGATTCGCCACACAGAGGGCAGTCAGGATCTTTTAAGATTTCGATAATTTGCCATTCTGAGGTCAGCATATCAATCAGTGCCATACGGCCGATCAGAGGTGTTCCTATACCGAGGAGAATCTTCAGGATCTCATTAGCCTGAAGTGTTCCAATCAGTCCTGGAAGGACTCCTAAGACCCCGCTTTCTGCGCAGGTAGGTATGAGGCCTGCAGAAGGTGGATTTGGGTGGATGCATCGGTAGCATGGGCCATCAGGATCTCCAAAAACACTAACCTGTCCTTCAAATTGATAGACGCTGCCATAGACATTTAGGATATTGAGCAGAACAGAAGCGTCATTGACCAGGTAGCGTGTTGCAAAATTATCTGAACAGTCGGCTACAATATCATAGTTAGAAAGTATTTCAAGTACATTTTCCCGATTCAAACGGACATCATGGCGGGTGATTTTGCTATGCGGATTGCGAGATTTCAGGGTGGCAAGAGCAGAGTCCAGTTTTGATATTCCAATAAATTCATTTGTATGCAAAATTTGACGGTGAAGATTGCTCACCCCAACAACATCAAAATCAACGATACCAATATGTCCAACGCCTGCGGCAGTAAGGTAAAGGGCAAGTGGTGACCCGAGTCCCCCAGCACCGATAATAGCTACCGAAGATGCCTTGAGTTTCTCCTGACCGTGCAGGCCTATCTCATTCAGAGAGATTTGTCGTGAATATCGAAGAAGTTCATCACGGCTCAGCATCATCAATTAGTGCGAACAAACTCTTGGACAGTTGAAGAAGGGTAACAGAGCGAGTAAGTAGTATTGAAAAGAAATATTGGGATCTTCATAGATGTACTCAAGCCAAGATGAAGTATGGAGTATACGGATATGGAACGGATGTTCTGTATCGGGGTTTTCATCATCTACGTTGAATTCAGATAAACACATGAAAAAAGCTTTCCAGATCCTCGGAGTTACTTTCGTGATTGTGACGCTTGTTTCCGTCAAGCCAAGTCACGCTCAGTCGGCTGAAGCCGAAGTTCGGGCCGCCATAGATCATCTGTTCGACGGAATGCGTGCTGGAGACAGTACCATGGTTCGCAGTGTACTGCATGAAGATGCTATGATGACGCGTGTGGGCCCTCAGGGTTTGAACTTTGGGAGCATCGACGGATTCGTTGAGGCAGTTGGTGCCCCGCATGATGAAGTGTGGGATGAGAGAATCTGGGATGTTCATATCTTCGTTGACGGGCGTTTGGCCTCGGCCTGGATGGAGTTCGCATTCTTTCTTGGCGATACCATGAGCCACTGTGGCGTGAATTCCATGCAACTTTATCAGGAGGATAATGGCTGGAAAATCATCTATCTCGCAGACACCAATCGCCCGCCCACGTGTGAGCCGTCGAACGAGGGCTCTTAATCATAAGCGTCCTTGGTGACGCAGGATTCCACGGGTACGGGGTAGTCGCCGGTGAAACACGCATCACAGTATCCGTATGGGCTGTCATGGGCGGCAGATACTGCCTTTTTCATACTTTCAATGCTGAGGTAGGCAAGGGAATTCACTCCAAGCCACTGCCCAATGGCTTCTACGTCATCAAATTGGCTGGAAAGCAGTTCTTGTTTGCTGGGGAAATCCATGCCATAGAAACAGGGGCTCATGACGGTAGGCGAAGCGATCCGAAGATGAACCTCTTTTGCACCGGCTTCCCGAATCATTTTGACCAAAATTTTTGAGGTTGTACCTCGTACAATTGAATCGTCTACAACGACAACAATACGGTCTTTCAGGAGTCCATCAACTGTATTAAACTTGCAGCGTACCCGTAATTCCCGGCTATCTTCGCCAGGAGCAATGAACGTTCGACCGACGTAGTGATTTCGGATTAGACCTATATCGTATTTACACCGATAGCCCAATTTCTGGCATTCGCTCACGTATCCAAGAGTCGCTGTGTTGGAGGAGTCAGGCACGGCAGTTACAAGGGGGGCCTTCTCTTCACTTGCAACACGTGGCACCGGGGCATCATGGGCCAACTGTTTGCCAAATTTACGACGTACCTTATCCACCATCTCACCGTAGATTCGTGAGTCCGGCCTGGAAAAGTAGACGTATTCAAAAATACACTGGCTTACCCCGTGAGAGCTCATGAGTTTTTTGCTCTGAAATGCTCCTGTTTCACAGGAATTCTGATCAATAATGATCACCTCTCCTGGCTCAACATCACGAATATATTTGGCACCGATCATGTCAAATGTACAGGTTTCGCTGGCAACGCAATAGGTGAATTGTCCTGTTTCATTTGGCAGTTTCCCCAAAGCAAGTGGTCGAAATCCGCTCGGATCCCGGACAGCAATGAGACTGGTATCGGTCAGTAGTGTCAATGCATATCCACCCTCCACCTTCGAGAGTGCATCCAAAATTTGGTCAATCTGATTTTTTTTGCGGCTTTGCGAAATCAGATGAAGAATCAACTCTGTATCAGATGTGGATTGAAAGAGAGTTCCCTGTTGGCTGAATAAATTGCGCAGTTTCGTTGCATTGGAAAGGTTTCCATTATGGGCAACAGCCAGATTTCCATTTCTGTATTGAACATGGAAGGGCTGAATATTGGCACGGTTAACGGACGATCCACTTGTAGAATAGCGTGTGTGACCAATGGCAGATAAACCCGCAAGAGGGTTTATGAAAAGATCAGGGTCATGAAACACATCGAGTACGAGTCCAAAGTCACGCACCGCAGACATGATCTGGCGCTGTCGGGCAGGATCAAAAGACGAGGAGACGATTCCACACGCTTCTTGCCCTCGATGTTGAAGGGCATGTAGACCAAAATAGGTAAGACGGGCGGCCTCTGGCGAGTTAAAAATGCCAAAAATTCCGCAGTGGTCTTTAATGCTATCCATGCGAGGCCTTAGGGGCGCAACGGTAGTCAATGACCATTGAATCCAATGAAGTCATTGGGGTTTCAATTTATGAATCCAATTCGTGTGACTCGTTATCATTATCGTGAAAGCGGATGTGTACTGTACGAATTCGGTTGTTTTCCACTGCTTCTACAGAAAGCTCCAATTGATGATACATGGTCGTATATCCCGGTTCAGGAATGTCACCAGCTAGATGAAAGATAAGCCCTCCCAAAGTTTCAAACTCATTGCTATCACTTTGAAGGAAGATCTCTAGTGTGTCTCCGAGGTCTATTAGGTTAATTCGTGCATCCACTCTGTATTCGTGTTCGCCGGTTGGGATGACAAGAGTGTCGCGAGCTTCATCATGTTCATCTTCAATTTCACCAACGACCTCCTCTAGGACATCGTCCAATGTTACAAGTCCTGCAGTACCTCCGTACTCATCTACTACAATAGCTATATGGGTTCTACGACGCTGAAAATCCTGCAATAAATCGTCCAATTTTCGGCCAAGCGGCACAAAAATGGGAGGTCGCAAGATCTGTTCCCAATCTACTTCAGTGTCAGGAAGATCCAGGAAAGACAAGAGATCCTTGGCATAAACAATTCCCTGGATATTATCCAGATGATCCTTGTATAGAGGAAGCCTGGAATGACCACAGGTACGAATCAACTCCAGAGCTTCTGTTAGAGATGCTGTAATAGGAATGGCAGACACATCCAGCCGGTTTATCATGATGGTACGGACGGTTGTTTCACCAAAGTCAAGTAACGATTGAATCCATTTATGCTCATCGTCCTCCAAGGACCCATGATCCTTACCAATCTCTGCCATTGCTTTCAAGTCATCCGAAGAAAGCACCTCCGAATCTTCATTGGCTCTCCAGTTACGATAAATTCCCTGAAATGCACTACTCATGCGTGCAAGCAACAATGTCACTGGATAGAGAGGTTTAGAGATTAGGGTAAGCCCCCCCGCTACACGGCGACTATATGTAATTGCATATCGGGATGCGATGAGTTTGGGGGTAATCTCGGAGATGATCAGAAGTATAAACGTAAGTGCAACCACTTGAATGGCAAATACTGCAATCTCGGATCTCGGCTCAATAATCCGTATAATTTTTGTTGTCACGAAGGTAGCAAGAATTGCTACTGATACGTTGATCAGAGTGTTGAGTAATAGGATATTGACCAGCAAATGGCGCGGTTTTTCGAGGAGGGTCAGGACACACATACTGCGTCGATCTGCTCTTTCCAAGAGTGCTTCACGGTTGGTGGCACTCAACGAAAAAAGCGCAACTTCCGAACCTGATACGATTGCGCTGGCAAGCAATAAGAGTAAAAATACGACGATTTCTATCGGTGATACCAGCGCCTGAACCTGAGCTAACAGGCTTAGAACGATGAGGTAGGGGTCTTCAGGAGGGTCCAAACTTACAGTAGGTTTTGTGTAAAGGAGTCAGTCAGCAGCCTGCATACTAAAAATACCTTCCTGTTACCAAGATGAAAATAAACACAGTTAGTATAGCCAATGGGCAGATAATTTTGATCAGCAAGCCCACAATCTCACGTCCAGGCATCGGGAAAGTGCGATTCTCACCTGCCTCGAGAGCTGATAGGAATTTGGGGATTCCCCATACCCATGCGACTCCAATGCAAATCAGAATTGCTCCAATGCTTAGGGAATAATTGCCCCAAATATTGTTATTAAGAGTCAAAAAGTCAAGATTAAATGGCAGGATTGAATTTTCTCCACCACTGAGGGCAGGAACCGCTCCAAATGCAAGGGCAGATGGCACCGCCAAGGCAAAGCAGAAGAAGGAAATAGCAGAAGCCGCTTGGGTCCTGCTCCATCCCTTTTCATCAACAAAATATGATACTGCTACCTCAAGGAGGCTAACCGTAGATGTGAGTGCAGCGATCGCAAGTAAAGAAAAGAATGCGACCGCAAAAACCGTCCCCAAGGGCATTTGATTGAAGATAGTGGGGAGTACCACGAATACGAGGCCGGGTCCGGCGGCTGTTTCAGCGCCTGCAAAAAAGAGGGTCGGGAAAATGATCAGTCCGGCCAACAGGGCAATACCGGTGTCTGCAACTGCAATATACAATCCTGATTGCCAGAGATTCTCTCGCCTGGAGGCGTATGATCCATAGGTGATCATGGCGCCCATACCCAAGCTTAAACTGAACAGCGCCTGTCCAAGTGCTCCCATCACTACATTTAAGCTCAGTTTGGACCAGTCGGGTGTAAAGAGGTAGGTCAGTCCATCCATTCCATTTGGCAGAGTGATCGCCCTAGCGGCCAATGCAAGAAGAAGTACAAAAAGAGCTGGCATGAGGAGTGTCGTTGCTCGTTCAATACCTTTTGCCACGCCTCCTCGGACAACGAATAGTGTGATCAGTAGAAATAATCCACTCAGCAGAATGGGCCATAGAGGGTCCGCCACGAACGCGGTAAATATAGCTCCACTTGCCTCACCATCCTGGGCCGCTACCAGCGTCCCGGATACAGCTTTCCCCAAATATCCTAAAGTCCATCCGGCGATGACAGAATAGAATGCCAGGATGCATGCACCAGTCAAAACTCCAAGACCTCCGACATAAGGCCATATCTTTCCAGGCATCAACGCCTTAAATGCACCAACAGGATTACGCTGGGATGTTCGTCCCACTGATAATTCTGCCAGGAGTACGGGGAGGCCAATTGCAAGGACAAAAAACAGGTAGATAATTACAAATAAGCCGCCTCCCCCTTCAGCGACAGAGTAGGGGAATCGCCAGATATTACCCAGACCAATTGCGCTTCCAGCTGCTGCCAGAATAAAACCCACTCGTCCAGTCCATTGTCCACGGTTTGTAGGTGCAGATTGTTGAATTGAGGCCATAGCTCTTTGCTTAGTAGTTCTTAATAAGATACAGTAGTATCAAATTTAGGGCAAAGAGTCGAGATTATTATGTATACAGATTCTCCAGCCTATGTTCGCATAGAGCATTGGGGGAAATCAGAAAAAAACTCAGTACCAGAGATGGAGAGAATATATCTGTGAAGTCAGTGAAATCAGGCTTCAGCGCATACGGGGAACACATAGGACTCAGGTAGCAGTATACATTCTCATGGAGTATAGTTTTTCTCCTTGTGCATGTACACACTCAGAAAGGAAGATCGTCTTCTGGTTCACTATGAGGAGGTTGAGTTGAAGGTGGCATCTGACTATTTTTAGTCTGTTGCACTGGAGGAGCGTTTTGTTGAGGTGCTGGCACAGGCTGTTGCACGAGTGGCGCCGGTTGCTGAACAGTTGGTGATGGTTGCTGTACAGGTTGGTACCTTTGTTGGGGCTGGGGAGCTCTTCCTTGTGTCCCATGTTGCATTACAGCAGGGTTTTCGCCGAGTACAAATACGTTCTGCGCGTTAATTTCAGTAACCCATTTTCGATTTCCCGTGGCATCCTCATAAGATCGATTACGAATACTTCCCTCTACGAGGACACGAGAATTTCCGGGCGACTGATCCAATTGATTTTTGATTCTCTCAGCCTTTTGTCCCCATACGACCACAGTATGTGAAGATCGGCTTTCAACGGGTTGCCCATCTCGATTCGTATAGTTTTCGACCGTAACAAGCCTCAAACTGCAAAACGAAGTGTTGTTAGATGTATATCGGAGTTCGGGATTTCCGTCAATGCTTCCAATGAGGATGACTTTATTCACGTTAATATCTTGCATGGGTGTATACTTTTTCGGTAGATGATTTTGGTAGACAGTATGTAACCGGTAAAGCCAAGGAATGTGCCCGCTCAATTGATAATAATCAAGGAATTATAAGCCAGACTGCTGGCTCAAGCCCTATCTTTTGGATTCATGAAGTTTACAAACGCATTTTTATTCGTAACAAGCTTCTACGAGGATAATGATCTATCGTATAGTTTGTGTTACAAATTCCAAAATTAATTGACCTACATCAATCAGATCTAATGCCACAAGAAATCTACGATCAAACATATGCAGAACAAAATGACTCAACCTCACAATGGAAAATCTTGGTTAATGTAGTTCGTCAATTAAGAAAGCAATGTCCATGGGACAGTGAACAGACTCACGCTTCCCTTCGCCATTTATTGATAGAAGAAGCGTATGAAACTGTTGAAGCACTAGACGGGGGAGACATGCAGGAGTTATGTACTGAACTGGGTGATTTGTTATTGCAGATTATCCTTCACAGTGTGATTGCGGAGGAATCAAAACACTTTGATCTGGCTGGAGTGATCACGGCAGTTATTGAAAAAATGATTCGACGCCATCCACATGTTTTTGATGATCTTGAGGTATCGAGCGTTGAAGAGGTACTCCAGAATTGGGAATCTCTCAAAGCAAAGGAGCGAAAGGGCGAGTCTGTACTAAATGGTGTTCCGAATCATATGCCTGCGCTACTGAGCGCTTATCGAATTCAGGAAAAAGTTGCCAGTACAGGGTTTGACTTTCCTGATCAGGAAAGTACGTGGGCCAAGGTTGAAGAAGAGATTCAGGAATTCAAGTCTGCAGGATTGAAAGATGAACGTGAAAGTGAGTTTGGCGATCTGCTCTTTGCACTTGTAAACTATGCGCGAAAAAATCAAATCAATCCTGAAGATGCTCTCAGGGGAACAAATCATCGTTTTCGCACTCGATTTGAATACGTAGAAGCAAATGTGGATGATATGGAAGCAGCAGGCTTGGAAGAATTGGACAGGTATTGGGAAGCGTCAAAAAATCAGTAGTGGCAAGAAATCAGCAGGACAGGAGGGGGGGGGTATTTTTCTGAGATTGCTTTCGTGTGCTGGAATGCTATCAGTTTTCTTTCTTTTCAGCCCCATATTTTTGTCTTTTGGTGTATTCCGCGTATCGATGAATAGAGAATTATACTCAATCATAGATAGTGAGCAACAAATGCATGAATGGCCCGTAAGAGTTGCGATTCACCGGAATAATTAAATACTATTTTTAATATTTTCAATAAATAAGCCAAATCGGGTGATCTTCAGGCACGTTATTTGCTGTTAAGTCGCGTTATAGAAATTGTTGGGCTTGTGTTTTGACACAAAATACAATCTCCATAAATCCATATATTGGTGATGCAAACAATTTTCCATGACTGACGCTGGCCATCAGTTAATGATGTTTTACTTGAAACTGTGGTTAAAATTTCCTAAGTTTCTATTATCCTTCTCGTATACAACAGATACACAAACACACTTACAGTTAGAAATGAAAAACTTCGTTACTTCCATTTTACTAATATTTGGGGTGCTATTTACACCAGTTGTTGCGGCTCAAGTCGATGTAACTGGGACGGTTTCAGACGCTGATACTGGTGCACCCATTCCTGGCGTCCAAGTTGTAATCAAAGGTACTTCAACCGGTACAACTACTGATGCAGCCGGTATGTATTCAATCTCGATGCCTGGATTCGGGAATACCTTGGCATTCCGCTTCGTGGGATATGTCCCGCAGGAAGTTGTGGTTGTAGAGGGAATGAACCAGGTAGATATACAACTTTCTGAAAGTATTTTGGAACTGGATGATGTTGTCGTTGTGGGGTCGCGCCGTTTGCCTCGTTTGGCAACTGAATCTGCCGTTCCTGTGGATGTTTTTGGCCCCAGAGATTTGGCGGCTCAGAGTAGCACAGATCTCGACGACATTCTGCGTACACAAATTCCTTCGTATAATGTACAGCGTCACGGAATAGATGATGAGGCTACCTTGGTCAGGCCAATCACTTTACGTGGCCTTTCTCCGGACAATGTTGTGGTATTGGTCAATGGTAAGAGGCGTCACCGTTCGGCATCAATAGCTCTATTGGGAAGTTCTCTGAATACGGGTTCTCAGGGTGCCGATATGAATATGATTCCAAGCATTGCACTGAAGCAGGTTGAAGTTCTCCGGGATGGAGCAACGGCTCAGTATGGGGCAGATGCAGTCGCTGGTGTATTTAACATGCAGCTTCGAGACAATAATCAAGGTTTGCACATTCGAGTGCAAGGTAGCCAGTATGGAAGTGGAGATAAAGCAGTTTTGCGCGGTGTGGATGCTTCTGGTGGGAGATTACAAGAGCATGCTCTTTCAGGGTCAGGGGGGAATTTTATGGCAGCTGCGAATCTCGGACTCCCCCTTACATCGCGTGGGTTTGTAAACCTAAGTTTAGAGTACCGAGATGCACAACCCACAATTCGAAGTGGTCTTCGTCGTGATGAAACACTACTGCTTGAGAGAGGGTATCCGGTGAATGAACCTGCACAGATTTGGGGTAGCCCGCACGTAAGTAATTCGGTTATCGGGTTCTTGAACGCTGGCATTGATGTCGGCTCAAATGCACATGTTTATGCATTCGGGGGATATGGACAACGCACTTCAGAGGGTGGATTTTATTATCGCGCTCCCGGTACAGGTAGTGCCAGAGGATCTGTGTTTAGATTAGGGAGTGGGGCCAATGCAGTAAGAGCTGTCGCTGATTTGAATGACTCAGATGACGTAGATTGCAAGAGCGTAGTTCCCGGCTTGGATTCGGATTTTGCGACTGTCAGCAATTTTATTTCACAATACAAAGGCCGGTGTTTCCTCTTTAATGAATTATTCCCCGGTGGTTTCACACCTCGTTTTGGTGCTGATATTTACGACTTGAGTGTAACGACAGGTGTTCGCGGGGGAGCAGATGACGGGTTCCGTTGGGATCTGAGTTTTTCATATGGAAACAGTGATATAGATTATTTCATCTATAACACGATTAATGCATCCATGGGACCGGATACTCCGACATCGTTCAAACCACGTGGCTACGAGCAGGAGGAAATGACAATTGCAGCAGCTGGCTCAATACCGGTTGGTGTGAGCGCTTTCTCTTCGCCTCTTAATGTCGCTTTCGGACTTGAGTGGCATACAGAAGAGTTCACTACAGAGGGTGGAGATCCCGATTCCTACCGTGTTGGCCAGTATGGGTCTCAGGGTTTTAGTGTTGGATCTAACGGGTATCAGGGCTTGAATCCAAGATTTGCCGATTCATGGCAGCGCCCCAATGTATCCGCTTATGTTGATTTGGAAACTGATGTGACGCTTCGCTGGACATTAGGTTTAGCAGCCAGATATGAGAATTATTACAATGACTTCGGATCGACATTGACAGGGAAAGTCGCAGGCTTGTATCATGCGACTGATCGCATCCGTTTCCGTGCTACGGCATCTACAGGATTCAGAGCACCCACGCCTGGTCAGGCAAATCTTTGGGCGTTGCAGACTGCCTTGTCTGGAGAGGGAGATCAACTGGTAGAAACGGGGCAGCTTCCGCCAACTCATCCGATTTCTTCTGCTCTCGGTGGCAAAGAACTTACCGAGGAGACAGCTCAAAGTTTATCCTTGGGTACGATTTGGGACCTCTCGCCCAATCTGACAATGACACTGGATTACTTTAATATCTCATTGGAGGATAGAATTTCTCTTACTGGAAATATTGCGATTACAGAGGAGATTCAGGATATCATGGATGAAGCAAACTTATTGGGTGGTGTAGAAAACCTACAGGAAGTGAAGTTCTTCTCCAATGATTTCGATACCCGTACTCAAGGACTTGATCTTCTCTTGGCCTATGACTATGAGGATGAGAACGGAAATGCTACTCAGGCTACATTTGCCTGGAATTGGACCGTTACTAAACTGACTGCTTTCTCTGCGCCTCGGGAAATCTCGACTTTTCTTGATCGACAGCTAACTACTCCGTTTAGACTTGCTCTCCTTACACCGCGGAGGCAACTTGAAACGGAAGATCTCAACCCACACCATCGAGTTGTGATGATGGGGCGTCATGTGCGTGGACCAATCAGTGGTATGTTACGACTCCATTACTATGATGGATGGTTTGCCTGCCGTAATAATAGTAACTCGTGCGAAAACAGCACTGGTAGCCTTTTGGACGAATTTGATTCTGCGGTCATTGTAGATGCCGAGATAGGTTATCGTTTGTTTAATGACTATCGTTTCTCCTTCGGTGTAGACAATTTATTTGACACATACCCGGATGCATTTTCGGATGAGACTTTGAGTCAGGGCAATATTCGCCCAGAGAGTACCCCATGGGATTACAATGGGCGTTCCTTTGTTCTTCGTCTGGTCGTAGATCTCTTCTAGCGAAAGTCTCGAACAATTTTTCCTAACAGCAAAGCCCCGGAAATCCGGGGCTTTGCTGTTTATAGGCTATCCATGTAATTAGCCAGATGGTGTGAGCACTAATTATGAATAGTCAAATGTATGTCAAGCCATCCCTGTTTGATTCCACGGACATTGTTCAATTCAACTTTTTAACGTGTTCTAAAAAATTTTTACCCTTACAACTAGGGGGTGTCTTTGAGTGTGGATCCATGTACCAAGTACTTGCCGAAGAGCACTGTGGAAAGCTACTATGAATATGCCCACGACACTTGGAATATCATGGAGTTCGTCCATTAGATATAGATGATACCGAATGGAATTTATCAATGATGTGTTGTCATCCTTGTGCCATACTTGGATTTTTGGATCGATCTAGATCAATTAATAGGTGAACGCTACAAAATGTCTTTCGTGATGTATAATACGGATGAATGTAGAGCTTTAGAGGTTCTTGCAGCACCTTTGGTTTCAACAAAAAAAGACCTTCCTCAGATGCTTTCAGAGTAGTGTTTATGCCCAATTTCGGAGGTTTTGCAAGAGGTTCTTTAGCCAAGTGATATATTCCAAGGAGAAATGAAACCAAGTAAATGTCTGAGCAGGTGCAAAGCAGGTTTTGTTCTATGGATAGACACTATGTTGCAAGGCTATGAGTAGATTTGATCCGAGTATTGTAGAGCGTGCTCAGCAGGGCGATGAATCTGCCATGAATTTACTTTTACGGCGATTAACAGGCGTCTATAAGAATTATTTTCGTGCAAAAGTTGGAAATCAGGCGATTGTAGATGACTTGGTACAGTGTTCATTACTACGAGTCCACAGCGGATTGAATGTATTAAGACAGCCGGAGAAGTTCAAATCATTTGCTATGAAGGCCGCCTTGTTTGAATTGCATGATTATTATCGAGGGCGCCACTCTCCGAAAGAGAAAACTTATGATCCAGAAATGCTCCCCGAAGCATCTGATTCAAGCAGTCAGTGGTCTGGAAGTACCTTTGACGTTCAAAGAGCTCTTGAAACTCTGACGCCACATGCAAGGCGCATACTAGAACTCCGGGAACATGGGTACAAATATAAAGAGATTGCCCAAATTTTAGATACCACGGAAACGGCCGTTAAGATGCAGGTCAAACGAGGATTTGAAAAAATGAAATCCATTTTTACGGATTAATCGAGTTACCTCTTGATGTTTTCCAGCGTCTTATAGTGTAAGTTCTAATGCAGATGAATTCGCTCGATATCTTGAATAAAGTTCTTTGCGACGAAGAACTCACATCTGAAGAGCGTCAGGCCTTCATCCAGATTTTGAAGTCAAATCCTGAGATAGCCAATTCTTTTGCTGGTTGGGAGGAGGCTCGTGCATATCTACGAAGCCGTATACCAGACTCACGAGATCTTGTCCTTTATTCACTGGTTACCAAAGGACATGTGGAGGATTTAAGCGACGAAGAGGCATCGGAAGTGAGCGGAAAATGGAAGAGCCTTGACTCAGTTGTTGAGGCACATCCCGGTTTCTCTGAGGTTACTTCTCAAATTAATCAAGATCGCGAGGATTTTCTTGCTTGTTGGGAAGAGGAAGCAGGGTTGTCGATTATACGATTTCCCTCGTGGTCATACAGGATGGCGGCAGTATTTGCTGTGTTATCAGTTTGTATTCTGCTTGTAATCTTTCTACTCAATCAGAGAGACCGAGCACTTCAAGTTGCAGTTGCAACCCCCGGTGATTATGAACGAGTCCTGCTTCCAGATAGCTCTGTTGCACACCTTAGTGGGCCCGCAACGCTCCGATTTGATGAAGAGAATTTTGGGCGCGCTGTTGAGTTAACAGGTGAAGCTTTTTTTGATGTTACACATGGCCAGGATCAGTTCACTGTTCAAACCGGAGAGGCCGTTACGCGAGTTCTTGGAACCCGATTCGGTGTTAGATCACTTAACAATATTACACAAGTAGTCCTCGAAAGTGGTCGGGTTCAAGTGGCCTCAATAGCCGAAAATTCTCAAAGTGTCCAGCTCTTGCCTGGACAGATGACTAAAATCCCACAAGGATCTGTTGCGCCTACTCCTCCTGTAGCAGTGGATATTGAGGAAGAATTACAGTGGACAGGTTTTTTGTTTTTCCAAAATACATCAATTCGGAAGGCAGCAGTGCTTATTTCGTCAATCCGTAATGTTCGTGTTGAATTTGAGCATTCTCTGATCAATGAAACCGTAACCGGCACTTTTTCTCCAGATACTGCAATCGAGGAGGTTATGGATGCACTCGCCTTGGCACTTGGCGCCGAAGTCACTAAAGACGGAAATACGTTCCGCATCTCTGCATCTCCATAATATTCATCTCCGACTTTTACAGATTGCAAGAGTGCATTTTGTGGGGGTTAATCGGTCGTTCGATTGATCGTAATTGTGCGATTCGAAGAGCAATTTTCGATATGCCTCAGGTAAATGTGATTCAAGATGTTAATATCTTGGATTGCATTGAATGGGGATTGCTTTCTGAAATTTTGCCTAAATCATGGGCTGAAATAGATTCGTAAAACCAGAATAGTTCACTAAGTATCATGGTGTATTTGTATTCATGGGAAGATTCTGGAGAAAAAATGATTGCATTTGGTGAAGATCCTCTTCTTGCATTGTGTTATATTGTTCGAGAAGGTTATCGAATTTCGACTTCGTATGTTTTAGGTAATTTGATTCGATTCAATGCAGTGAATATGTCTGTGTTTGAAACTGAAATTGAACTTAGAGATGAAGAGATCGAACGAAAATTTGGACCAATTCTAAATTCTGATGAAGTTCAAAAAGTAAATGATGGAATGAGTGTCGAAAAGATTTTAGAGTTAAGAAGTTTGTGATGTCTGTTTGTTCTTTGGATATCGGATTTGATCAAAAAATAGATGGAATCCGGTATCGTGTAGATCAGGTATTGTGGGCTTCATTATCATCTGGAGACCCTCTGATCTGGGAATCTGAAAAATTTCCTGAACCAGACCACGTTCCTTGGGAGATATGGTTAAAGATGATTTTGGAGATTCGACGATATTTAAATCAAGCGTTTCCTGCTCTTGTAGAAAAATATAAATTTGGTGCACACGGAATTACAAGAGATGATATAGGTGGATTTCAATTAGTAGATGATGCTTGTGCAGTTCGTCGTGCAATCCGAGATATTCCTAAGGTTCTACTGGGCTTTGTGTGGTTTGAGATCTAGACCTCCGCAGAAGAAGAGAATTGCGACTCTGAAGTTTTCAAACCTTCTGTATCCTCTTCCGATGGTTTTGATC
>JAPOTE010000047.1 GCA_026709335.1 Bacteroidota bacterium
TTCTATATTTGATTCAGCTTGAATTTAATCATTTCATACAAAACCCTACAGAACCATTGCATTATGTTAATTGGGCGTTGTTCAACATCTGTTTTATTGACTTTGATTGGGGTGGTGGTATTTCTAGGATGTTCCGCTAAGACCGATACGGAAGAGTTACAAGTCATTGCTAAACACATTGACTTGACAGAATTGTTTCGTGTTGGTACCACAGAAAGTGACAATGCTGTATTATTCGGAGATATAATGAGTATCGGTGTCAATTCGAATGATCAATTACTCGTCGCTGACTCCGATGCTAATGTGATTTACGTTTTCTCAAAGAATGGAAATAGTCTGCGCACATTTGGTAGATCAGGACTTGGGCCTGGAGAATTCGAAAGTATCCGAGATATGGATATAGGACTTGGAGACTCTGTTTTTGTTTGGGATGGTCGGCGTAGCCGACTCCTTGTATTTGAACCTGAAACTTTTCAGTTCTCCCACGATATTGACGTGGAGACCGGTGACGACTACCGCACCGCTGGTGGCTTGATCTCAATCAGTAATAATCAGTTGTTGATGCGGTTTACTTCATACTATAGTCTTTTTAATTCTGACGAAGATCAGACATTTGATACAATCCAGAAGGTGAGTAGAAACGGAGATCCCGTAGGGAAACCATTACTAGAAATGCCTGTAACTAGGCATTTACTCTTCAGGACTGAATCAGGAATGGGTTTAGTTCTGTTGCCGTTCATTCGTCATTCGTTGGCAAAACCTGATCCAGACGGAACTTTTTATTATGGTTGGAGCGATTCTATCAACTTTGGGGTATATTCATCAAGTGGTGATTTATTACGCAGGATCCGCTATCCGCACAAGGCTCTTCCAGTTACTCAACAAGAGTTGGACGAACATATTCAGAGTATGTCTGAGGAAGCAAGACAGGTTTTTCATCGTGAGGGTGATGTCCCAAAAACAAAACCCGCATATAGTACTTTTACTGTTAGCGATGTGGGCCAAATATGGCTCAAGTATACTCAGACGTCTGATTCTTTGGATGCATCGTGGACAGTTATAGATTTAGACGGTCAACCTGTTTTTAGTTTTGAACTGCCACCGGATGTTAACGTCCAGGTCGTAAAGGAAAACCGTGTTTATGCCATTGCCGAGCTTGAGGATGGCGCACCGTATGTAGTTGTGTATGTGTATGATTAACTGTGCAATGAAAGAATAGGGGTGGTGAAGTAAATTTATTCTGAAAGTTTATAGGTTTGCAATGTGTATTCAAGGTTATTCTGGCACGTCTTTAACATTGGCAGGATTTTTGTTCTTTGTTGGTGGTACAGTGAAATCTGAGGCTCAAACTTTGCATGATGGGCCTGAATTGGTCGTTGTTGAAGAAAAGCAGAGTTGTGGAATAGCCCCGTTGCCGAGAGGAACAACGGTTGTTTGATTGAATGACATGTTACAGCTAACATTGCCGTACGGATATATATACACAGGTGAACAGTCAGATGGTGTGCCGTTGTTTATTAAACCCCTTTCAGTCCCACTTTATTTCCACGGTCCATCAGCGGAATCCTACAATTCATCTCTCGGTGAAACAATATATGTTGACTGTAGATGCAATGATAGTGATGGGGGAACCTGCGATGAAACCTATAATGCCAGGACTGGAGACATCTCTTGTTCATCTGAAGACTGTTTTAATTGTTTTTTAGCTATCATTAGACTGGGTGAATCCTGATGCAGAAAATCAATCTACTATTCACACTATTTGCATTTGCGTGCACAACTTCGTTTGCTCAATTTACCTCAGAAGAACCTTTTGAAGAAGAGCTTAATTTCATACAACAGAAAGCCACAATCACCACCTTTGGGGAGAAAAAAGTCCTGTTAGAAATGTTTTCTGAGGATGGCCACCTCCGAAAGACAAAGTTGGCGGGTCCCCATGTGGCAATCCATTCTCGGAAAAATGAGATTCTTCAGATAGATGACCTAAATTCAGCTTCTGTGGGTGGCGTTCTAGACCAAGACGGAGTAGCATTCTTCGGAGATTTGGTACTCACTTCGCCGAAGTGGAATGAAAAGAAGTCAACTCCTGGTCAATTTCGGGTAACTGTTTATGAAGCCTTGGTAGAAATTCAAACAATTAGAATACCACCCTCTGATTCAGTGGATCTGGTTATTCAACAAAAAACAGTGCCATTGAATCAGCAGGGACACTTCATCAGGAGTATGAAGGAACGAGCCCGTAAACTTCGTGATTCGTGACATTTTTGCAGACTGTATCGTTTCAAATAGACAACGCTTAGCGTGGATCATCCCTTGACGCTAATCCGGGTGAACTTCGGGCGGAAATTGCTTTCAGATCATTCGGTAGAAACAACCCGGCCAGATGGATCCATTCTCGCGAGCGTACAAGTGCGCGTAGGGGTATCCAACCCCAAGTAAAGAGTTTTGTACATGCGTATAAAGGCCTAATGAGTAAATTGAGTAAAGAACACAAGATATGTGCCCGTTTTTCATTAGACCTAATCGCCGTTATCACAACTGGATAAGCAGGATAAGAGCTACGAAAGCCGTGTATCGTGTTAGAGTTCTCATCAATTGATTTGATTCTTTTGGTACTTGTTCATTCATTGATTCAGTTCGTGATCGGTTGTGCAAGTTACTGAGGAGCTATTCTTTCCTTGACTGAGATGGTCAGGAGTTAAAGAATTATCTTGTTCGAATTCGATCTCTCGACATGTCTGTTCCAATCTCTATCAGATTATGGGATTCAAAAGCCCGGTCAATGTCGTGAACGATTCGTCGTCGAATTCCAGGTTTCAAGAAGGGTATTTTGCTTCGAAATCCAGTAACATAAACTCTATAGGGATGCACAAATAGGCGTACATGCTGAGAACCAACGGGTACTACTTCGACCTGCACGACGACCTTGTACAGGAACCAGTTTCTGATTTCACGTTCCACCGTAGAGACGGCGTTAGGGGAAGGTGAATCGGTCAATTCCCACCCTGCTTCCATCAGTGCCAGTTCAATCTGGCGTAATGGCGGGGAATTTGAGTGATTGTGTTTAAAATCCCTATATAGCGGATGTAACGCAGGAGAACATCCAATGGCTGCCAAGATAAAAAACAGACCAGCAAAAAAATATTTATGCACGAGATGTTGCCTATACGGGGGCGGTGATTTTACTGATTTTGCAATTCAGGAACTCGAGCATCAATTTATTGAACACATCAGGGTGTTCCATCATTGGGGCGTGGCCGCACTTTTCAATAAAATGTAATTCTGAATTGGATAAAAGTTCGTGAAAAATGTGAGCAACTTCAGGAGGGGTAATCTGATCTTCAGTTCCCCAGATGATCAGAGTCGGCATATCAAGATCATCCAGTTCGTCAATGATTAGATCACGCATTGAACTGCGAGCAGCCCAAATGGTGCGAAGCGCACTAGATCGATTTGTCGCAATGTCATAGATCCTTTCAACCAATTCATCGGTGACCATCTTCGGTGAATAAAAGGTTCTAGCAGCCTTGAGGCGAATATAATCACGATCATGACGCCGGAAGGTGGTGGTTCCAACTTCGGTCTCGAAAATCCCTGAAGAACCGGACAACAGAAGGGCAACGACAGTTCCGGGGCAGTCCGTTGTATACCTTATGGCAACTTGTCCACCCAAGGAATTACCACATAAGATGATTTGATCTAAGTCAAGAAATTTTGTGAATGAGCGTACAAAATCAACGATTCCTTGGATATTAGCCTGCGAACGAGGCATCTGCTGGATGTGCAGATAAGGGACAATTGCACGATAGCCACTGTCGGCCAGTGCTGAGGCAGCATCAAACCAACCTTCGGGGTTTCCGAGTAGACCATGCAACAGCAGGACAGGGGGGCGGCTGGGATCTCCATCCGAATCAACATATTTGAATCCATCGGATTCGCAAAGCCGGAGGGTCAGCGGAAGGGAGACAGTACCTTGAATAATATTTTGAATGATATTCTGTTCTTTATTAAATATTTCTCAAATATAAGCTAAATTACCAAAATGGCAGGGAGCAAAAAAATGGAACTGTATACGAAGCCTTCAGTACCAGTCGTCTTCGCATCTGTAATTATTATTCAGTAAACTTGATTTATATATGCCCTGTGGCAAAAAAAGAAAGCGTCATAAGATTGCGACACATAAGCGCAAGAAGCGATTGCGGAAAAATCGACATAAGAAGAGAAATCGATAGACTCGTGTACAGTAGAGATTTTTCTTTTTGAGATGATATTTGGAGGCAAGGTCATCAAAAAAATATCTGGAAGAAATGTCTAAAAATCGTGACTTGGGACAGGTACCACGCGCTTTGGGATGGGGACTTCTGCTGGGCGGAGGTGTCGGCTTCACTATGGGGCTTTTGCTTGCGCCTGAGGAAGGAAGTCGTCTTCGCCGTCGGGTAAAGTTTCACTTGGAAGAGTTGGCGAAACAGGTTGGAAACCTAGCGGAAAATATTAGATCTACCGGAGAAGGCGGTGATGCTAAATCGGAGGGTGAAGCACTTGTTGCACAAGCGAATGAGAAGGCGCAGAAAATTCATTCGGACATGGATGAAGTCAAGTACTCCGCTGCGTCTACACGTTCCGATTCCGAGTAGGGAGGGTCCCAATCGACGATCGGTTTGCTGTTCTTGTTGCATCGGCGAGTTACATGGCAACCGGGGGAAATCCGTTTGCCCCGGACGTATTTGATTATCGCTCCAAGACAACATTCAATTATTTTCATCAATTGCTCCCTGAACGACGGGAAATCGTAGATCAACTGCTTGATCTGATCCGGCTTGATGAAAAGGATGCACTGGAAGGTATTTTTGGGTCACACGGTATCTCTGACAGTGTGAAACTGATTGGAGCGGTCTATACCGCGCCATTGATGGCAGCCCGCAGGCGATTTGTTCCTGATCCATTCTTTAGTGCGGTGGATTTTGAAGGACTCCCTACCGGAGCGCAACGTCGCTTATTGGAAAACAGTGTCATTCTAAGCGGCCTATTTGGTCTCTTGCGCCCCGATGATCTCGTACCCGAATACAGGCTCAAGATGTCCGCCGAAGTTCCGGGCATCGGACTGTTGTCTTCTTTCTGGAAGCCGCGGATCAGCCCTCTTCTCAATAACGCTGTACAGAATCGTTTTGTTTGGGATTTGTTACCTGACTCTTACCGAGAGGCTTGGGAGGATGATGAGTCTTATGAGGCACATGCAATTGTGACCTTTCATAATGGGGATGGGAGTATCGTGGAGGAGGATACGGTCTATCGGGGCCAACTGATGAATTTTATTGTGCGTGATCCGGCAATTAATGTAGAAGCATTGGATGGATGGCGTCATCCAGGAGGTTTTCGATTCTCCCGCGAGCATTCAAATCTTGAAGGCAAAAAGAAGTCACTTGCAATGATCCGCCATTAAGGTCGTTTTATATGCCAGAGTGGCATGCCTTTTTGATTCTTTTTTTTGCGGGCTTGGGTGCGGGGGGCATGAATGTTTTGGCAGGCGGAGGTTCAACGATTACGCTCCCGATCCTCATTCTCCTTGGACTTGATGCTGGTGTAGCAAACGGGACCAACCGTGTTGCTATTTTGGTACAGAATATTGTAGCCACGCTATCGTTTGGTTCTGATAAGCAAACGCGCCTTCGGACAAGTTTATCCTATGGTTTGTGGACCATTCCGGGAGCAGTTACAGGCGTCTTTATAGTAGCGAGGGTCGAAGATGCTCTTCTAGAAAAAATTCTTGCAATCCTTCTAATCGTAGTCGTACTGACAATGTTGATTCCAAACAGGGAGCCTAGCTCAAACCAAAGCTCAGGTAAATCGATCTGGGCAGGCCCCACACTTCTGCTCATTGGCTTCTATGGTGGATTTGTTCAAGTAGGGGTTGGGTTTTTATTTATGGCCGTATTTTATCACTTACTCAAGCTTGATCTTTTGACTACTACAGTTCATAAAATCGCCGTTATATTACTCTACACAATCCCAACATTATCGATGTTTGCAATCCTGGGTAAAATAAATTGGGGATTAGGATTAACACTGGCAGCTGGTAATGCCACAGGAGCCTTAATTGCTGCCAGGATCGCAGTTCGGCGAGGAGAAAAGGTAATACGAATTATTTTGATTATTGCAGTATTGATTATGGCCTTAAAAATTCTCGGGGCAGTATAAGCGTAATTATGTAAATGCGGGAATTCCCAATACCTTACATGGCCAGTCAGTACCTTTATGATAGGATTGGATTTATCTACTGACGTCAGCGGGTAGAAGTCGATGGGTAAGTACTGTTCAATTTAGATAAGAGATTTTTTTCTTTGATGATTACTCTGGGTGCCCGTGGTATAGGACATAAGTATGGATACAGGAGAATTTTTTCAGGAATCTGGTTGGAACTCAATGCTGGAACGATTCTTGCAATTACCGGCGTAAATGGCTCCGGTAAATCAACACTACTGAAAATCTTGGCTGGTGTACTCCAATCAACAAATGGAGAGATATTGTTGACGATCTCGGAAAAAACCATTCCGAGGGAGCGGCATTCCTTACATGTAGGTCTAGTTGCACCCTATATGAATGTATACGAGGATTTGACACTCCGTGAAAATCTTACTTTTATCGCCAAAGCACGCTCTATGAGCGAAGACGCTGGTCGGATTGAAGAAATTATATCTAAAGTTGGCCTGATAGATCATATTGACAGGCCCGTGCGAAACTACTCAACAGGCATGTTGCAACGGGTGCGTTTTGCAGTTGCATTATTCCATGCACCACAAGTTCTTTTATTGGATGAACCGACCTTGGGGTTGGATCTTGGAGGAAGGGATATATATGAAACTATGGTGGCCAATGCGCAGAAAGACGGGCACGTGGTTGTGATTGCATCCAATACGAAAGATGATATTGCACTGGCCAATCGCTCCCTGTGTATTGAGGATTATGCACCAAGTTCAATTAAATTTGCAGGGGCTTGACTCGAATTCACTATACTCTCACTAAATAACTCATTAAAACATGATAGCCCGTAAGCGTAAGGGCATGATCATCAAGAATGCCAACAAGAAAGCAATTTCTGTCAAGTTGCAGGGACGTGAAATTGAGATTCCACCCGGAGGTACAGCAACCGTTACCTCTCAGGAGGTTATGGATAATGCACTGCGAGATTTGTTGCAGGTTCGTGACTTAGCGATCGTGCGTCCATTGACAGATAAAGAGGAGAAAGAAATCCAGAAAGAGTTCGGACACAAGACAAAATCGGGTAAAAATCCAAAACGTAGATGAATGTGCTCGCATTAGAGCCGTGGTATGGTGGTTCTCACCGCAATTTCGTAGATGGGTTGATCAGAAACAGCTCTCACGAATATCAACTCGTCACGATGGCTGCCAGGTTTTGGAAATGGCGACTCCATGGCGGTGCGCAGACACTTGCCCGTAAATCCAGGCAATTGATTGCCGAGGGCTTTCGCCCGGATATCATCCTGGCTTCCAGCATGGTCAACGTTCCGGCGTTCTTAGCGCTCGTACGTAGAGATATCGGCAATATTCCCGTCGTCTATTATTTACATGAAAATCAACTGACTTACCCATTGCCGGTTGAGGAAAAGCGGGACCTCTCTTATGCCTATATCAATTATCTTTCGTGCCTGGCCGCTGATCAGGTGGTATTTAACTCGGAATTCCACTACAATGAATTTATACGAGCTCTCCCGGGCTTGCTGAGGGCATTCCCGGACTACACTCACCTGAACACGGTTGCAGAAATTCGTGCGAAAAGTCGAGTACTGCATTTGGGAATGGATCTTCAGTCACATGCAGAGCATGCTCTTGTAAACGAAGATCCAGACGGTTCGCCGATTGTGTTATGGAATCAGAGATGGGAGTATGACAAAAACCCGGAAGCATTCTTTAAGCTAATGAATCGGCTTGATGACGCAGGTTGCAGATTCAGGTTAATTCTGGCGGGAAAGCGATTTGAGGAGCAGCCGTCTGAATTCGATATCGCCTTTGAGCGCTATGCCGAACGCATTTTGCATTATGGATATGCAGAGAATTTTGAGGAATATAGTCAACTGTTGCATCGAGCTGACATTGTAGTGTCTATGGCGGTTCATGAATTCTTCGGTATTGCAATGCTGGAAGCCATCTATTGCGGATGTCATCCACTATTACCAAATCGCCTGAGTTACCCGGAATTGATTCCTGCGAACTTGCATAGACCTTTATTGCATGCTCCCGTACTTTATGACAGCGAAGAAGAGCTTTATTCAACCATGAAAGAGCTTTTGATGGGAGAGGAGCGCGCACTTCCCCCGGAAACTCTTCGAAGAGTCGTGGATCGACTTGATTGGTCTATTCATGTCAAACAGTACGATAATCTATTGGAGTCTTTAGCGTGAACTGGAAAAACTGAATGGAAGACCTCAATAGATTACATAGCTGAGAAAAATGAATCATGGAATATTTGAGAGCAGAGAACTCTACTTCAAATTTCATCTAAACCTTATTCTATGTGATGCCAACAAAACATTATCAGCGTGTAAAAACTTTTATGGAGAACGCTGGTCAAGACACACCGACAAAAGTAGTCATCCCTGACGCAACTACCCGATTGTTACGTGCACGTTTGATTCTTGAAGAAGCACTGGAAACGGTACAGGCGCTAGGTGTTTCAGTTCGTCTTGCAGATCAGGAAGTAACGATGGAATCTTGTAATTTTTTACCAGACAGATCTGTTGATCTTGAAGGTGTCGCAGATGGCTGTGCAGATATTTCTGTTGTCACGATTGGGACTCTGGTTGCCTTCGGAATCGATGACGAAAAGTTATTACGTGAAGTTGATGAAGCAAATCTGAGAAAGTTTGGGCCAGGCAGCTTTGTACGTGAAGATGGAAAATGGATGAAACCACCAGATTGGGTTCCGCCGGATATAGCGGGTGTACTGAACTCGCAATAGGAGGAGATATTCAAGGCAGGGATCAGATAAATTCGTTAACAGTTATCAACATAAAGGGATAGTTTTCTCATGACCCAGGCAGACAAGATAAGAACCAGGATCGGTCAATCTGGACTGAAATCGGATTTATTTACAAGGCCAATTGACAATAAACTGATGAGCAGGATGTGTATTCTGGGAGTCATGCTCACTTTACTTGTATCAGCGTCAGACGGGGTTGCTCAATCTGAAATTGCCAATCCCGAGCCGAAGATTTGGATTGACTATGCTTCTTTTGCCTATAGTGAAGATGAATCGCTAATTGAGATTTATGTAGCTGCAAGTGCACATTCCTTGACATTAATCGCGAGTGATTCGAATTATATCGCTTTGCTCCCGCTTCATCTGAAGCTTTTTCACTCATCCGATGCTACCTTGGGGCAAGCAATCGATGACACCGTGTGGTCTCAGAAAACGGAGCTTCGGTTCATGATTCAGGATACAACCTCATTCATTGAGGGGCAAACATTTTTACATCAACTCCGGCTGACTGCAGTTCCGGGCGAGTATGAGCTACACGTGGATGCAACAGCCTCGAATCTGGAGAATATCTGGGTAAGCCAAGCTTTGAGTATACCTGATTATAGCCAGACGGATATGTGTTCGATTTCGGATGTCACACTAGCTTCCAGAATGCTGAGATCGAGTAACAGGGACGATCCATTTTACAAAAATGGGCTGAGCATATTCCCGAATGTAACTCAGTTATATGGTGAGGGAGCGTCAGAATTGTTCTATTACGCTGAGGCATATCATACCGGCTGTGCTGCATCAGATGCAGGTGAATACACATTACTCATATACGTCTCGGATGCAAATAGGCCAACCGTGATCTCAAACTTGCGTAAGCGTACCCAACGCAGTATTCGCCAAACAGACGTTCTTGTCGGCTCATTTGATTTATCGTCTCTGACTTCGGGCACGTATGCCTTGCGTATGGTGATTCTTGACAGTACCAATGAAGTGATTGTGGAACAGAGTCGAAAATTCTTTGTCTACACCCCCTCACTAGACGCTTCGTTGGTAGCTTTACCTAGCGAAGATGTTGAGACATTTGATACCAGCGAATACGCAGATATGCCTGAAGAAGAGGTTGAGAAAGCATTGAAATACATTCGATTAATAGTGACCGATCAGGAGATTAGGCGAATAAGGCGTGTCAGGGACCTAGATGAGCGGAGGCGGCTTTTAATGGATTTATGGCGTGTGCGTGATCCAACTCCAAGAACAAAGGTCAACGAATTCCGGGATGAATTTTATGATTTACTTCTCTACGCAAATGAGCGCTATTCTGTGCAACGAATAGAAGGATGGGAGACGGACCGTGGAAATATTCTGCTTCGATTTGGTAGACCCACTGAGATAGAGTCACATCTGTATGCACGAAGCCTCAAGCCACATGAGATCTGGCGATACAACAATATTCCTGGTGAGGGGCAATCCGAGTTTGTATTTGCGGATTTGAATGGGTTTGGTGAATTCGAGTTAATTCATTCAACCGTAGCAGGCGAACAGAAGCTGGCGAACTGGGTGAATGAAATTGCGAATACATTTTAGGATATGGATGTTCTTGATTTTCGAATTGATCAGCACGATTTACCGATGCATTGACTGCTATCTAGGGTTACTGGTACAATAACGATAAGCCCCCCCCCAAAAAAAAGCAGATTATCTATCCATATAAATCCAGAATAATTTTCCAGAAGTGAAACCGATAACGATTAATTCCCTTAGAGAAGAGGTTGGAGCAACGGTGACTCTAAAAGGTTGGGTGCAGCAAAAGCGAGCATCCAAGGGATTGTTTTTCTTAGTTCTCCGTGATGGAACTGGCTTGGTTCAGTGCGTGGTAAACCAGGGTACCGTAGATGAATCCTCGTGGGAGGATACAACTGTGGCAACTCAGGAAACCTCGCTTATTGTTGAAGGTGAAGTCTTGGCAGATGAACGCCAGATTGGTGGTGTAGAAATACAGGTATCAAAGATTGAAGTGATCCAGATCGTAGAGGATTATCCGATTACACCAAAGCCACATGGGACCGAATTTTTGATGGACCGTCGTCATCTGTGGCTGCGCAGTAGACGGCCATGGGCGGTTATGCGTGTGCGGAATCGTATCATCATGAGCATACATAATTTTTTCCAGGAGCGTGGATTTCTACAAATGGACGCTCCTTTGCTCACAAAGAGTGCGGTGGAAGGCACCAGCACGCTCTTTGAAATTGATTATTTTGGAAGCTCCGCATATCTGACTCAGAGTGGGCAGCTTCATGGGGAAGTCTTGGCTATGGCATTCAACAAGATCTACACTTTTGGGCCTGTTTTTCGTGCAGAAAAATCTAAAACACGAAGACATTTGACAGAATTCTGGATGATAGAACCAGAGATGGCATTCTATGATTTGGATATGAATATGTCGCTTGCAGAAGACTTTTTGGTTCGGATTGCATCTGATGCCATGCGTGATTGCAAAGAAGAACTTGAGTTGTTGGGGAGAAACCTAGATGCACTTAATCGTGTTCAGGTACCATTTCCACGTTTGACCTACTGTGATGCCGTAGAGCTTCTTCGCAGTGATAAAACCCAGGGATTGGTGGAAGCAAGACAGCATGAATTGCTGAATGAGCAATCAGATCTGGAAAGAGAGCGCACAGAGAACAGGGCGAATTATGCGCGTCTCAAGGAATGGAAAAAACGTCGCATTGATGCGCGCGAGATTGAGATCAACACTCGCCTTGATCAGATTGAGGAAGCGTTACGAAATCTGCCTAAGTGGTGGAAATCTGCTTCAGCATTTGAATGGGGTAGTGACTTCGGTGGTAGTGACGAAACTTTGTTGACGTGGCACTTTGAACGTCCGGTCATTGTTCACCGCTATCCCGAGGCAGTAAAGGCTTTTTACATGAAACGTGACCCAGAAGATGATCGTTTGGCGCTCGGAATGGATGTTCTGGCCCCTGAAGGCTTTGGGGAGATTATTGGGGGAGGGCAGCGTGCAGATGATTTGGCTTTTTTGGAGGCACAGGTGCAGCGTCATGACCTACCAGAAGAAGCTTTTGAATGGTATTTTGATTTACGTCGGTATGGGACTGTCCCACATAGCGGTTTTGGTTTGGGGCTCGAGCGAACCGTCGCATGGGTTTGTGGTCTTGAACATATACGGGAAACGATTCCATTTCCTCGAACCTTAGGGAGGCTTGTACCATAGAGATGGATTCCTATTCTCAGTCGGCACTCCGCTTTAACCTTCTGTCTTCAGAGGTCATGTCGGCGCGAGCACGGGAATTTTGTATGCTGCTGCAAGGGCGGCGGTCAGTACGTTCTTTTAGCGACAGGCCCGTTTCACGTGATCTGGTGGAGCAGGCAATATTAACCGCCGGTACCGCTCCGAGCGGAGCACACCGGGAGCCATGGCATTTTGTTGCTGTAAGTGATCCTGAAATCAAATCGAAGATTCGAAAAGCTGCTGAAAAAGAAGAACGCGAGAGCTATGAGCGGAGAATGTCTGACGAATGGCTGGCGGCCCTTCAACCACTTGGTACCGATTGGCAAAAACCGTTCCTTGATGTTGCGCCGTGGTTGGTGGTGTGTTTTGCCAAGAATGTCGGAGATGATGGGAAGAAGAATTATTATGTACAGGAAAGTTGTGGAATCGCCTGTGGGTTATTCATTGCAGCGATTCACAATCTAGGCTTGGTTACGTTGACCCATACACCAAGTCCGATGAGGTTTCTGGGGGAGATTCTCAACAGGCCCAAACATGAACGGGCCTTCATCTTATTTCCTGTAGGCTACCCGGCGGAGAACGCAATGGTACCGAATCTGACCCGAAAAAGCAAAAAACAGCTAATTACCTGGGAGGAGGGTCAGAAAAATCCAAGAGCGGGCCCTTAAAAGGCCGAGCAAGAATTCCACGCCTGGATAAGTAAAGCGTCAGTGTACGAACAGCATTTCGCTGTAACTAGGCAACGGCCACTTGTCGTGTGGAATTATTCCCTCTAATTTATCAGTTGCTTGGCGCACTCGAACCATAGCAGCAATCACATGATCTCGTCTGTGTTTTGCATTACTCATCAGATCTTTCTTGTGAATCTTGAGCTGCTTCGTCAACTCGTCTACGGCGTTGACCAGTTCCTTAAGATGCACATTTACGGATTGCGCCGTATGAATTGTAGGAGATGCAGTCACGTCTAGCCCGATTTCTTTAGATTGAACTGCAATCTGTGTCAACTCATTCAGATATTCAAAGCTCGCGGGAATCACTTGAGTTCGAACTATATTCTCCAGAGTTTTGCCCTCAATATCGATCGCGATCTCATACTGCTCCAAGGCGATTTCCTTGCGAGCTTTCAATTCAGCGGAGGTTAGGATATTGAAAGTAGAAAATAGTGAAGTATTCTTGTCGGAATCCAAGTATTGGAGTGCATCAACCGTAGTTCGGAGATTAAGTAAGCCTCTCTTTTCGGCTTCCTGATGCCACTTATCTGAATAATTATCTCCTTCAAACAAAATACTCTCAGAATCTTTTGCAATCTTGGACAACAGTTCAAGAACTGTTTTCTTGAGAACCTCAGGGTCGTTCTTTTCTTTACCACGCAAGGAATCACGTAGCTTGTTTGCAAAATTCCGCAAGGATTCCGCAACGGCAGCATTGAGGACTACGTTTGGAAAGGCGAGTGACTGATTGGATCCGGCAGCCCTAAACTCAAATTTGTTTCCAGTGAATGCAAACGGTGAAGTACGGTTCCGATCACCAGCGTGTTTTGGAACCAAAGGAAGCATGCTGACCCCTAGAAACAGGTCGGTATCTTTAACTGTGGTCAACTCGTTACCTTTAATCAAATTCTGATACAGATCGTAGAGTTGGGCCCCTAGGAATATACTAATAATCGCAGGAGGAGCTTCATTTGCTCCCAAACGATGATCATTCCCTGCTGAACTTACCGAAATACGAAGCAGATCTTGATGCTGATAGACAGCCTGAATCACGGCTGTACAGAACACAAGAAAAACAAGGTTCTCATGTGGCGTGTCTCCGGGATCAAGTAAATTATCCCCTGCATCCGTGGAGATGGACCAGTTGATGTGTTTACCTGAACCATTCACTTCTGCAAACGGTTTTTCGTGCAGGAGCGCGACCAGTCCATGCTTACGGGCAATACTTTTAATCGTAATCATGGTGAGCTGCTGATGATCTGAAGCGATACCACTGGTTTCAAAAACTGGCGCGAGCTCATATTGGCTTGGAGCCACTTCATTATGCCTTGTCTTGACCGGAATCCCCAAGCGATAGAGTTCCTTTTCGATTTCTAGCATGCAGGCGAGTATACGGCTTGGAATTTCCCCAAAATAGTGGTCATCAAGCTGCTGGCCTTTTGGGGGAGGAGCACCTAACAAGGTTCGCCCCGAGTTACTTAGATCAGGGCGGCGGTAATAATATTCTTCATCAATCAGGAAATATTCCTGCTCTGCTCCAACTGTTGTCAGTACTCGATCAACGGTTTGGCCAAGCATTCGGAGCACACGACGTGCCTGACGATCCAGTGCATCAATTGATCGGAGTAAAGGAGTCTTGTGATCCAATGCTTCACCCGTCCATGAAACAAAGCAGGTTGGAATGGCAAGGTAGCATCCGTTATCGTTCTCTACTAAAAAACTGGGAGAGGATGGATCCCAAATAGTGTAGCCACGAGCCTGATGCGTGGCACGCAGTCCACCATTGGGGAAGCTGGATGCATCAGGTTCTCCTTGAATCAAGTGTTTTCCACGAAGGGAAGTAATCGCTTTTCCTACATTTGTAGGATCTATAAAGCTATCGTGCTTCCCAGCAGTTCCACCTGTCAGAGGTTGAAACCAGTGGACAAAATGGGTGGCACCGTGTTCGAGCGCCCACTCTTTCATCGTAAGGGCTACGATTTCTGCGTCCTGTGTGGCGATCGGCGAATTCTTGGTAATACAATTTACCATTCCTTGGAAGACTTCTCGAGGCAACCGTTTACGCATTTCGTCAATACTAAACGTATTTTCAGCAAAGTGCTCTTCCAGGTCGGGTGGTTTAATTTTTGGAATGTGATTGGCACGTTGCTTTGTCGCTGCTGTAAGATTATGAAGTCGAGTATTCATGGCTAGAGGGAGATTAAAAATTAAAAACAAGAATATTCAAGAGGTGTCGAACGAGGTATCAGATAACTTGTTCGGAGATTACACAGGTTTTTCGCAATGTCAGCATAAAAAATACGAAATTTCTTGATAAAATCCCGTTTTTTAACTGATTGACCTAAATTATTTCAGATATGAAGTGATGGATAAGTTGAATATCTCGAAACGAAAATAGAATTGAATAACCGACAGAACAAGGAGTACCTTTGAATCCTCTGTGCGGTCTGGTTGATTTTGCTATTTGTTGGAGGGCTCAGTTTGAGGTAGTGTAAGATTCTTATCTTTGTGGGTGATCAGAGTTTGCATACGTAGTCATGGGACATGGAAGAACGACGGAGGAATCATTTAATGGGGCGCTGGGCCGTGCTCTGCGTCAGGCCCGTGCCCACTGGCTCACCTCTCCGGAATCTATCCGGGTGGAGGAGACCAACCTGCTACATGCACAATTAGGTGCCAAACCTGATCTTTTGATTCACGATGGCAAATTCCCTCCGGTCATTCTGGAATGCTCTTTTGAGGCTGCAGATGCAGATATCGATGCCATCAAGCGCCTAGGTGTGCAGGTCCGGCAGGGGGGATACCTGGTTCATACCACCATTGCTCTTCATATTCCGGAACGCTTCCGGAAAGAACAGGGGTTTACCATTGCAGACACACTGCTTGGCGGGGCGCCTCTCCGGTATGCAGTCCACCAGCTGCTCGACCGTCACCGGCAAACCTCTCTTGCGAACCTTTATCGGCGTCGCTGGCCCGGGCAGGGATTTATTGAAGGAACCATCTTTGACCTTGCCGCACTGCTGCCCGCGATTGGGCTGCCCCAAGAGCAGATGGAAGACATTGCAGAGCAGGTCGCTCAATTGATTGAGGAGGCCTCCGCCGGACTGGAGATCGCGCTATCTACCAACCAGCAACAGGTCATTGCCCGGCACCTGCACCAGCGTTCTCCGCTGAAAGGGCTTCGGACCATGATGGTACTGTGGCTCAATGCGCTGCTGACCCAGCAGCGTCTGGCCAAACAGGGTACGGATCAGATCCCTCATCTGGATTTTACCAGTGATGTCCTGCCGGATGTACGAGCGCAGATGCATACCTGGCAAGCGATCAACCAGATCAATTGGAATTCGGTGTTTGAGCCTGCCATTGAAACCTTTCGACTGGCGGCCAGCTTCCATCCGGCAGAAACCTCCCGAATGCTATCCAAGCTCATTGAGGCCATCCTACAGATTGAGACCGCGCAGCTGGGGTTGCATATCAGCGTGGGCGCAGAGCTTTTTCCGAAACTAAGCGAAGATCGTAAACAGGCGGCGGCCTTTTATACTCAACCTGCTACGGCAGAGCTGCTGGCAAATCTGACGATTGTTTCTTCAATGCTCCCACCTGCGCAGTGGAGGGATCCACATCTGTTCAGCATGCGCCATCTGAGCGATCTGGCATGTGGGACCGGCACCCTCCTTCGTGCCGGATACAGCCGCATAGCTGCACTACATGAACAGGCGGGCGGAGATCTTGCAAGCCTGCGTACGCTCCATGCAGAGGCCATGGAAGATGGCTTGATCGGAACCGATGTCAGCCCGATTGCCGCTCACCTGACGACTTCTTCGCTGGCTGCGCTGGGTCATGGAGACCCCTATGGTGAGACACAAATCGGATGGGTTGCGGTCGGAGGAAAGAAAGGGCAGATCGGATCACTGGAATACTTTGCCACTCAAAAGATTGTAGATCTGTTCCATGTAGAAAGCGGGACCTCCACGGGGAACGGGAATGGAACCTCTGTAACGGTTTCAGATGGATCCATGGACTGGATTTTGATGAATCCCCCTTATTCCAGAACTCGCGGGGGACAGCGGGTCTTTGATATTGCAGGTCTGTCCGATCAGGATCGGGTTGCCTGTCAGAGACGATGGAGGGACTTAGTGCAGCGCGAGCCGGTGAACAATCAGGCGGGGCTGGCCGCCTCTTTTCTTGCGCTTGCGCGTCTGAAGTGCAAGCCGGGCGGGCGCATCGGCTTTGTGCTCCCGCTCTCGGCTGCGTTTGCAGAATCCTGGGCGGTCACGCGCCAAATGATTGAGCGGGACTTTGAGGACATTTTGGTTCTGGTTGTGGCCAGTGGGCAGGCGCTGGGGAAACGCGCGTTATCGGCGGACACCCAGATGGAAGAGATGCTACTGGTCGCCACCCGGCGTGTCTTCAATGGCTCTCCCCCTTCTGAAAACCGAATTCATTGCATTACACTACGGGAGCCGGTCCTGCGGGTCGGGGAGGCCGGTGAAGTGGCCAGAGCCATTCAGAGCGCGGTCGGGCAGATTCAGCGTTCAACGTTGAGCCGTCCGGTTCGCATTGGCGGAGATGAGATTGGGCAGGTCTGTGAGTTTATCACCCGGCTCAACGGGGTTCCATGGAACCCGTTGGGGGTCCTGCATGCAGATCTGGCGCTAGCGGCCAATACTCTTCTGGAGGGGAGATTGCTCTTCAACGGCCATACAGTTCCTCTGGGAACAGAAATGTGTACGCTCAGCGAGCTATTTACTGTTGGTCCCACTCATCACTTAATCGGTCATTTACCGGGGGCAAATCAAATTGGTGCTTTTGAGTTCAATCCGGTGTTTGATCCTCGTGTAGATGCGCTGGGGCCGGATCGGTCCCTGTGGAAAGCGGATAGCAAAACACAAACGCAACTGCGCGTATCGCTCACGCACAAGGGATCTGCGCCGGCAGGTGTTGGATCTGACCAGGACCGGGAAGTCATGCGACAATTCCGAAGCACCTTATTCTATGCACGAAACATGCGCTGGACCTCTCAGGCGCTCCTGACAGCCGTGTCCAATTACCCCGGAATGGGTGGGCGGGCATGGACCTCGTTGCAACATGCGGATGAGCGGGTCTGCAAGAGTTTTGCATTGTGGGCCAACTCAACGCTCGGATTTTTGGTTCACTGGACCCAAGGGCAGCGAACCCAGAGCGGACGTGCAACCACTCAAATCAAGGCGCTAGCCAAGATTCCCTGCCCCAGACTGGATCAACTCCCTCAAAACCGGCTTGATCAGGCCGCACAAAAGTTTGATGAACTTGCTCCGATGCCACTGCTTCCTGCATGCCAGGCTCACATAGATGAGGTGCGGAAGAAGATTGACAAGGCAGTGTTGGAGCTACTTGGACTGACAGACGCTAAAACCTCCGAGACGATCCATACGCTCCGATGGCTCTGGTGCAATGAACCATCCGTTCACGGACAAAATCGACAAGCTCTCGCCCTGTTGAAATAAAGAACGTTAGATGATCCAAGAATGCATCTCTCTCAAAGTATTGAAGGTTCTGTAGAGTTTTGTATGAAATGATTAAATTCGAGCTGAATCAAATATAGCAACTTCATGACAAAGGAATTTATGAATGCAGTGATGCGGGACTCGTTAGGACTTGACTCCGAGTGGCAGGTTGATGAGGTCACCTTTAACCCGAAGGAGCGACGAATTGATGTTTATCTTTCGCATTCGG
>JAPOTE010000072.1 GCA_026709335.1 Bacteroidota bacterium
CAGTTCTAGTAGTTATCGAGTAATTTCAGTTTGATAATTCTCCATACATTAATCGTGGCTCTTCGATAACATTTGAATGACTTCCGGATCCGCTTGCTGCCAGTTTTCTTTTAGTTTAACCATGGCTTCGTCATAGACCTTCTTGTCCGATTCCATCTTTGCTGCCTTAGCTATTCCGATGAAAGAGAGTGATCTTCCCGGTACTCTTCCCAAGGAAGCTTTAAATGCTTTGATGGCCTCTGCCCCCCGTTCTGCCTTTAAATAATATTCACCCAAGAGCTCATAGGTAGGTTTTGCAGGCATCGGTGGACCATAATCCAGTGGCCTTTCCGCATCCATCTGTGCAGCGATGCTAAGTAACTCTATGGCTCCATCCAGATTTCCCTCCCGCATTAGCAGTTCTGCCTTTAATTGATGTTCTAATAAATCGCTCACCCGCTCTTTATCCTCGATATTCATGAGCTCCTTGAGTGCTTCCCGAGCCCTTTGCTCATTCCCGCTCACCAATGCCACTTTCCCCTGGATAAACAAAATATTCGCCATGCTTAAAGGATTCATTCCTTGACGGTCAATTTCCCATTGAGCATGTTCGGAATTCCAGTCCTGGGTCTCTGTGAGATGAGAGGCAAGCATCATCACTGCATAGTTCCTTGTTCTTTCGGAGTCTCCGCTTGCATCTACATCATCCTTCATATCCTCAATTAACCCTTGTGCCTCTTCAAAGCGACCTTGCTGGAAATAAGCATAGGCAAGCCAGTGCCTAGAATGAAAGGAGCGTGCATGAACACCCAGTCCTTTTCTATGCATACGAGCATCACTGGCTGCAAACGAAGCTTCATTGGCTGCAGCCATTTCTGGCCACATCCCGAGTGCCGTAAAAATGTGGGATGGCATGTGTAGCGCATGAGCGGCCTCAGGAGCAATTTGTGCATATACGCGGGCGGCCCTGAGTCCTAGTGGCGCATGCACGGGATCGTCATAGGCATGAATCAAATAATGTGTAGCACCCGGATGCTCAGGATTTTGCGCAAATACCTCTTCTACAATGGCAGCGGCACGCATGTACAGTGTATAGTCTCGACCATCATGAGCTAAACCCAGAATGGCCAATGCATGAAACGAAGCTGCTTCCATATCCTCCGGGTACTGTTCTGCCAGCATACCCATCTGCTTTTCATAGTTCCGATCCCGTTCCTCTTTGCCTTCATGGCTGAAGTACAGAGCTTCAATGGCACGCAAATACCCCCTCTCCCGCTCGGTAGATGCTTTTGCGAGTCGGCCTTCTGAGTCAGATGCAAGCCTGATCAGAGCTGCACGGCCTTCCTCGGTTTCTTGCAACATCCAAATAGGATGATTGTACGTCATTGCCTCCCCCCAATACGCCATGGCAAAGTCAGTGTCTATTTCGCGTGCCTCCACAAAAGCCTCACGTGAATCCTCATATTCAAAACTGTGTAACAACAGAAGCCCACGATAAAAAGCTTCCTGGGCCTCGGGGGCACCCGAATTCTCGAATTTTGCACTTCCCAGTCCAGAAAACTGCGCCCTCGCAGGAAATGCAACACAACACCAGAGAACCAGGAATTTGATAGTGATACGATAAATCATTTTTTGTCGGTATAATAAAGTAAATCTTCCATAGTACTGCGTATGATCGTGAGAGGCATCTCACGATCTGTCCACTGCCTATACGCAGCAGCAGCTTGTTCAATCAACATCGTAAGGCCTCCGATCACCATTGCTCCGCGTGATTCGGCGTCCTGAAGCAATTGAGTCCGAGCCGGACGGTAGACCAGATCATAAACGATTTGATCTGACGAGAAATCTGATTTCCGCTCCCAAGGAGTTTGATGGATCTGCGGGTACATGCCTACTGGTGTGGAATTGACGACCAAGCAGCTCTTTTGAACGCACTTTGAGGCCGACTTAAAATCAGACACATCTAAATGACGGCTGTATTGAGCAAAATCATTCACCAACTGTTCCGCTTGCCTGGCCCTGCGTGCAACTAGAGTTAGAGGCTTGGGATTGTAATATTTAATTAGAGCATATGCGGCAGCGCGCGCGGCCCCTCCCGCACCAAGAAGTGTCATCGGCATCTCCCGCAATTTAATATCTCTAAGCGGCGCCATGAAGCCCTCTACGTCGGTATTATCTCCATAGAGTTGATCATCCTTACAAACAATCGTATTTACGGCTCCAGTTATCCTAGCGGACTCTGAGAGGTGATCCATGTACGGCAATACCGCCTGCTTGTGAGGAATAGTGACATTTGCACCGCTAAATCCCAGTGCAGACAGCCCATGTAGCGCCTGAGGTAATCTTTCTGGAGCCAAATCTACGGCCAGATATACAAAATTCAAACTCTGATGCCGGAAAGCAGTATTGTGGATAACTGGAGAGAATGAATGATGAACAGGATACCCCAAAATGGCAACCATTTTGGTTTTAACATTAGGAAAGCTGTTTTTAAGGGAACCCATAGGAATGCAAATGGAGACAGACACTGGATCTATTCAAAATGAGATTCAGATTTGGTGGCATGAATCACTGACCTTAACTCGTCCTGACCTGTGGCTTCCCGCCATGCAGGTAGCAGGGATCGACGCGCCAAAGTTCCAGCCAAATCAGCCTCTATACGAAGATGTTGTGCGGGATCATCTTCGGGGGTGACAAAGAATGCAAGAATTTCTATGGGGTCACTTGCCTGCGGTAATTTTAGTGGATTTTCACAGCGAACGAGAACCAATTCACTGCATGAAATTTTACTGAGTCGCACATGAAGCAATACTACCCCAGGTGCCAGAATTGAGGCCTCTTCTTCTATCCCATCGGTCAGACCCTGGGCTAGCCGCTCTGCCGACTCAGGTAATCGTTGACTCAACAACTTGGCAGCACTCTCCAGCATGTGTTCCACGGTTACCTCAATGAAGTAGTCAATAATAATCGCACGTTCAATCAGGTCATTGAAGATGGTTGTATCTTCCCTACCTCCATTCGTAGCGAACGCAGGCAACATGACAATCACTGTATCCCTTACCTGAGGAGTCGAGGCATTTTCTTCAGCATGAATGAGAAGATTGGATCCCCGAACAATGAATAGAAGGATCAGATCCTTCCCATATTTTGCTTGCAGTGCTTCGTAAGAACCAGTATCGGTAATCCCGAAGGTTCGGATTTCTCCTCCAGCTTCAAAGCGACGTTCCAAATCGTCTACAGTGTATTCTGCTCCGAAGAGCGGTCGGCCGCGCATATGTGTAGGTACCCGAACAAGAGATGTTTCAGGGCGCACAGGTGAGGCGGGTGGTTGAAATACTTCTCCACTCCCAAAAACTTCTTTGAAACGAAGTGCTGCAAGAGAATTAGTGTCATCATTGGCAGTAAGTGCCATGAATCGCCTAATTCCACTCAGATCTAGTGCATCAAGAACTTGCTCCTCAAGCGCATTTGCGGCAACTGCTGGCAAATTTCGCTCCTGTGCTTGTTCAATATTACGCTCATTGGCATCAATAAGAAGTACAGAGATTCCTTGTTCCTGAATTGCTTTTGCAATCCTCTGAACCCAAGTTTTAGCTCCTAAAAACAGAATTCCCTGCGGATTAGAGTCAGCCATTCCAAGAATTCGAGCTACCGGCTGAAGAGTCAATCCATACACGGTAACAGTACCGATAATCACCATATACACAATCGGTACGATTGGTCCTGCAGCATCCGCACCATAAATATCTTCCACGCGAACGGCAAACAGAGAGGCTACCGCTGCGGCCACAATTCCACGGGGGGCCAGCCACGAAATGAACCCCTGCTCTTTCCAATTAAGCCCTGTACGGAGGCTGGAAAGGGCGACCGCTACAGGACGAATGATGACGATCAATATTCCCAGAAAAATAAAGGCTCGAGCATCAAAATAAGTCAGTGCATCAAAATTCAGACGAGCACTCAAAAGGATGAAAAGACAACCGATCAGAAGTGACTGTAAGTCTTCCTTGAATTTGTTGATATTACGGAGATTAGCATATGGCTGATTCGCAAGGAAAACCCCCATAATCGTTACAGAAAATAAACCGGATTCTTCATGTAGACTATTCGAAATGACAAACACAAGAATGACCACCGTGAGAGCAAATGAGCTCTGTAAATAATCGGGAACTAGGTGACGGCGTAATAAAAAGAGCATAAGAATTCCACCGATAAAGCTCACGCCGATACTGACGGCTGCAGTGGTCAGCAAAGCTTCAAGAGAGGGCAGAATCGTTGTCAGCATGCCTCCTCCCGTCCCTCCATGGACCCCATACTCGTGCATGGCAATCACTGCCTCCAAAACCAATACAGCGACAATTGCACCCACTGGATCAATCGTGATCCCCTCCCATTTTGCAATCGCATTCACACGTCCGCTGGGACGCACATACCTGATGAGAGGTAGTACTACCGTCGGTCCTGTAACTGTCAGAATGGATCCAAGGATCACGGCAATCTCCCAAGGTATCTGGAGTATGTAATGTGCAGCCACAGCGGCAAGGATCGCTGTAACTGCAACCCCGATAGTGACCAAATTAAATACGGCTCGCCCCACACCTCTGAGTTCGGACAGCCTTAGATTCAGCCCCCCTTCAAACAGAATGATGCCGATTGCAAGTGAAACAAAAGCAAACACCCACTCTCCCTGCAAGTGCTCAGGAGGTAAAATCCGCGTGACCGGCCCTGCCATAAACCCCGTGATGAGAAGAAGTAGAATGGATGGTACACGGATCCTCCATGCTATCCACTGTGCGCCAATCGCCAATGCAATGACCACAACGATATCAATCAGGATGGAACCACTCACAGAATTAAATTATTTATTTGGAGGGGATTTTCTCATCAAAAAGGTCTTGCATAGAGCAATAGCACTTAAGCTACAAAATAACACTGGAAGAGAAATATGTTGTCGGAATACTATATTGGATCATCTCTGAGTATAAGTGTAAAACTTTCTGATGAACCCTCGCCAAAATGAATCTTTTTTCTCGATTTCCGGTCATAAACAAGATCATATCTTATCCTTTGATAGTTAGATTGTATCAAAGATGGAAGCGCTTCCATTATCCACCTGTACCCACCTAATTCTTGAGATCTATGCACAAATCTTCATTCTTTGCTGAGGTCAATAAAATGTTTGACCACGCGGCAAAATACACTGAACACGATTCAGGACTGCTTGAACAAATCAAGAGTTGCAACAGTGTCTATCATTTGAGCTTTCCCCTTGTACGAGACAATGGAGAAATTGACGTGATTCATGCCTATCGCGCTGAACACAGTCAACATATGCAACCGACCAAGGGCGGAATCCGATATGCTCCCATGGTGAATGCGGACGAGGTCATGGCATTGGCCGCACTGATGTCATACAAGTGCGCGATTGTTGATGTGCCATACGGTGGAGCAAAGGGAGGGATCTGTATTGATCGAAATAAATACTCTCAATCTGAGCTTGAGCGGATCACTCGTCGATACACATTTGAGTTAGCGAAGAAAAATTTCATTGGCCCGGGCATTGACGTACCCGCTCCCGACTATGGTACATCCAGTGTCGAAATGAGCTGGATTTTCGATACTTACCGTTCAGTCACAGATAATCCTCTCGATGCCCTCGCATGCGTTACGGGGAAACCGGTTGGTGCCGGGGGTGTCCGTGGTCGAATCGAAGCGACCGGGCGCGGAGTGTTCTTTGGGATCCGTGAAGCCTGCAGCATTGAGGAGGACATGCATGCATTGGGACTTAGTTCCGGGATAGAGGGCAAACGTGTGATCATCCAGGGACTTGGGAATGTTGGCTATCATACCGCGCTGTATCTTGAGCGGGCCGGAGCAATCATTGTCGGAATTGCCGAATATGATGGGGGATTGTACAATTCGAAGGGACTCATCCTCAATGAAATCGTGGATCACCGAAAAGAGACCAAATCAATACTCAACTTTCCCGGTGCAACGAATGTTAAAAATTCGGCGACGCTCCTCGAAATGGAGTGTGATATTCTCGTCCCGGCAGCCCTGGAAAACCAGATTAGAAGCGATAATGCAGATCGGATTCAGGCTAAAATTGTTGCCGAGGCCTCAAACGGCCCGGTCACCTCTGCTGCGGGCCAGTCCATGACTGAGCGTGGCATCTTGATTATTCCCGATGTCTATTTGAATGCAGGTGGGGTCACAGTATCCTACTTTGAGTGGCTTCGCAATTTATCTCATGTCCGGCATGGTCGGATCAGTCGACGACGAGAAGCGCACAATGCCGTCAACATTCTAAAAACCGTCCAAGCGCTGGTTGGAAAAAACTTTGATGATCAAGTGCTCTCTGACATTGAATCCGGCTCGTCCTTCGGTGCAAGTGAGGCAGATCTCGTTGACTCAGGGCTTGAGGACACAATGGTAAGTGCATACCATGAAATCCACACCGAGGCACATAGTCATGATGTGGATCTGCGAACTGGGGCATTTATCAGCGCAATTGACAAGATTGCGTTAGGGTACTCCAGAGGTGGCATTTTCCCCTAAACTCGATCAGGTCTCGCGGCTGTCTTTATGTAGGGTTTATAAAATTGATGTAAGGTAGCCATATCTCTCTCCACATCACCAGTGGGTTGAAATGGTTCTCCAAATCCTACTATCCTACCCGGATAATCAAAATATGCAGGTACAATGACCACCCGGGCACCCATAGCAATGTGATAGAAGCCTGTTTTCCATCGATCTACTTTGCTTCGTGTACCTTCGGGGGTAATTGCAAATACAAATTTATCGTGCTCTTCGAATAACTCAATCGCTCTCTGTACCAATCCCTGATGTTCACTTCTTTTCACGGGCTCCCCTCCGCATGCCTGAAGCAATGGACTAAGCGGCCAACGAAAGATCGTATGCTTTGCGATCCAGGATCCTTGCAAATCCAAAGCAAACATGACCCCCATTGCCACAAAAAAATCCCAATTTGATGTGTGATAAGCTCCAATCACTACAAATTTTTTGTGATTAGGGAGCGCTCCCTCAATACGCCAACCCAATCTCTGGAGTATCCACCGAGCACAGTGCATCATCCGAGGATTGTTTTTCCGTGCTACGTTAGGGCCAAGCTCAGGAAAGGGCATTCTCAGGATGGGATAATCGTGCGAACTCGAATAACCCCGTCAATTGCTTTCAAACTTTCAAGAACAGAACCGGGGAGTGAGCCACTGACATCAATCACATTGTAGGCCAGAGATCCCTGACCTTTATTCACCAGATTGTCAATATTGTGCCCTGTACCTGCTAAAATCGTTGCAAACTGGCTCAGCATGCGGGGCTCATTCCGGTTTACAATCTGGATTCGATGCCTTTGTGGACGAAGTGATAGTTGGACTCGAGGAAAATTTACAGAGTTCAGGACGTTTCCATGCTCAAGATAATCCATGAGTTGTTCTGCCGCCATCACTGCACAGTTATCTTCGGCCTCGGGAGTGGATGCACCCAGATGTGGGACCGGAAGAACTTTGGGATGGTGAGCCAACTCAGCATCCACAAAATCTGTGACATAACACGAACAAGTCCCATTGTCCAGTGCTTCCAGAAGAGCTTTTTCGTTGACGAGCGGCCCACGAGCAAAGTTCAGGATTCGTACCCCCGACTTCATACTAGCAAACTGCTGTTCACCAATAAGATTGAGTGTCTTGTCATTTAGTGGTGCATGTACCGTTATGTAATCGGCTGTTTCAACAATCTCATCTAGGCCTGATGCACGGGTCACCTCACGACTGAGATCCCATGCATTAGAAACCGAAATAAACGGATCATACCCCAATGTGCGCATTCCGAGTGCACTCGCTGTATTGGCAACAGCGACACCGATTGCACCCAATCCAATGATTCCGAGTGTTTTACCTTTGATTTCGGGGCCTTTGAAATTTTTCTTTCCTTTTTCCACTACAGCAGCGACATTTTCCCCTGTCAGTGTACGAGCCCAGTTGATCCCATCCAAAATTCGGCGGGAAGAAAGTAACAGAGCGCAGATAACTAGTTCCTTAACACTATTAGCATTTGCACCGGGAGTATTGAACACTGCAATTCCTTGATCGGAGCAGTTCTCTATAGGGATATTATTCACTCCTGCGCCGCACCTGGCGACGGCAAGAACGGTCTCAGGCAGAGAAACTCCATGAAGATTATAACTCCTGAGAAGAATCGCATCAGGGTCTGATATATCTTCACCAACTGTGTAGCCTCCCTCGGTTAGCCTGGCAAGCCCCTCGGATGAAACGGTATTGTAGGTCCTAATTTTGAACATGAAGGTTATACAAAAATGATTGCGGTTGTCTGGTAATCAGGAGCAAAGATGCCTCTGTTGATTCATAGAGCGTAACTGCTTCGGCTTGCAAGTTCTCTTATCTCCGAACTCACCAACCTGCATCCGGTCATGACAAGGTCTCTGCCTTGGCTCATTTCCGGGAGTCTATCCCAATGATCATGCTCTCTTATGCTATCACTTATACTCAGGTAACGGAAGAATTCACGCTCCAAATCCTGAAACTTTGTACTGAACTGTAGAGATTGACTGACTCCCTTGACAGGCTATGGGCTTATTCATGAACTCATGACGTAGAATTCCGCTGATTATCCATCGCATTCACACGCTCAATCTGTGTAACATTCCATTCATCCGTACTGACTGGCGTATCATACCAAGCGTCCAGAATTTCTTCCAATACTGCAATACTGGTCACACGCTGACTTAAGGCCAATACATTAGCATGATTCCATTTTCTGGCTCCTCGAGCTGTTTCCGCATCCAGACACAATGCAGCCCGAATCCCAGGCATTTTGTTTGCTACAATTGAACAGCCTGTTCCAGTCCAACATATCACAATCGCTTCCGCCGCTTTACCTCGAAGCACTAGTTCAACGGCATCTTTGGTTACAAGGGGCCAGTCCTGAGCTTCTTCTCCAGCTTTTGGACCAAAGTAAATCGGTTGATAGCCTCGTTTACGCAACAACAAAAGGAGCACATCAACGAGTTGGCCATGCTCATCACTGCTGACTGCTACCTTACTTGATTTTGCTCCCATAATCTACATTTCTATTTGATCAGTTCGATAATTTCGTAAAAATAGAAAAGATCCTCATTTGCTCTACACATAGTTCCAAAAATAATCCCCTTGCCAATGACATTGCCGGAAGCTCCCGCTATGCGAATCCGCATTTTATCTGGAAAGAATAGCGCCTGATTTTTTCCGTGCATATACATCAATTACGTCAACGAGAATCATCTGTATTTTGATTATCTCAAACGAACTAACAGACGAAGAAACTCACGAACTTAAGAGATTTCTGAACATGAAGTAGTTTAACTATATTGAAATTTCAATATAGTTAGAAATGCTCTACCCTTACAATGGACATGTACCCACCTACTTGTTGTGCGCCATACCTGATCCAATAAAGAGTAGATAAGCAGTGTCCAAATTTATAGAATACACCAAATCATGGCGAAAAGACTGATCTACGCATGCGATATCACCTCAGCATTAGAATCATGGGCTTCTCCTGATATTGCCGAGTCGTACGACAATGTAGGACTCCAAGTTGGTTCCCCTAACCGCATAGTTGACCGTGTCCTGATCTCGTTAGATCTGACCCCGCAAGTCGTGGATGAAGCTGTTGACCGAAGGGTTTCTCTGATTTTAACGCATCACCCACTTCTGTTTCATGCTCCCACCCGCATCTCGGATGATGATTTTATCGGACAACTAATCTTTCGACTTGCCCGTGAAAATATTACACTATACAGCGCTCATACCAACTTGGATGCGGCTCCCGGAGGTGTGTCCAAGGGTTTGGCCGACATCCTGGATCTTCATGATGTCTCTTTCTTGAAACCCAATGCAGACGATAATTCTGGCATGGGAGCTGTCGGTAAGTTGCCCGAGCCCATATCTCTACAAATGTTCCTCTCCCTAGTTCATACAAAATTGAAAACACCGAGCCTGCGATATGCAGGATCTCTCGAATCAACTATACATACGGTAGCAGTGTGCGGGGGCTCAGGTGGAAATCTGATTCCAATTGCCATAGATACAAATGCAGACGTATATGTGACTGGAGATCTGAGTTATCATCGCTTTTTTGATGTACTTGGTCCAGACGGAGACTGTCGAATGGCTCTCGTTGATGCCGGGCACTATGAGACAGAAAAACATACAGAACAGCTCCTTTGTGTATGGCTGGAAAAACGATTCCCGTCTGTGACTTTTTTTCGTACAAATGTACTTACCAGTCCAATCAATTATCACATTTTCTGAACCTGATTCGATCTAATCTCGTTAGATTATGCTACCTTTTTCAGAAAACGAAATCAATGGGGACTACGGAAACAAAGATTAGTGCTCAACTACGTGCATTAATCCGATTGCAACATATTGATACACTCATTTATCAGGTTGTGAAGGAACGCGGAGATTTACCTGAAGAGATCAGAGATCTTGAAGATGAATCTGCCGGGCTACAGACTCGCATCAATAAAATCAAACAAGAACAGGAGGATATTGAACAGTCCAGGCGCCGCAGCGAATTTGATATCGAAGAAGCGGAATCTATGATCAAAAAATACGAGGAACAGCAACTTCAGGTCCGTAACAATCGCGAATTTGATGCTCTCACCAAAGAAATTGAGGTTCAGCGCGAGCGTATCTTTGAAGCCAAAGAGTTAATTTCGGACACGGAAGGAACTCTTGAAGAGAGTTCTGTTCAAATTGAAGAGGCACAGGAACGACATAAAGAACTAGAAAACATCCTTGGTGAGAAACGCACTCAGTTGGAGGAGGTATTATCTACTACCGAAAAGCAAATGTCTGATTTGGAAGAACTCAAAAAGGAAGCTGAGTCTCTGGTGGATGAACGCTACCTCCGCGCATATAAGAGATTGCGAAACCGCTATAGGGATGGCCGTGCGGTCGTTAGACTGAACCGTGGTGCTGCCGGCGGCTTTGCTGTTCCTCCGCAGCGTCAAATGGAAATTCGCCAACGTAACCGAATTATTCCATGTGAGCAAACTGGCCGTATTATCGTAGACAATGAATTCTACGAGGAAGCAACCGGTGACTTAAGCATTTAATACAGAAACAACAACGTGTCGGCCGGATCATCGCCTTGTCGAAAGGCAGGGAGGAAAGTCCGAACTCCACAGGGTATCGTACTTCCTAACAGGAAGGCATCGTAATTTCGATGACGGCAAGTGCAACAGAAAGTATACCAGCCGATGGACCTACCAAGTCCAGGTGATGGGTGAAATGGTGTGGGTAAGAGCCCACCAGCGCCATGGGAGACCTTGGCGGCTAGGTAAACCCTACGAGGAGCAAGGCCAAACAGTGTCGCACGCGCAAGCGATAAGGTGACCCGCCAAACTGCGATGCGGGTGGGCTGCCAGAGGCCAATGGTGACATTGGTCCTAGATAGATGATGATCCTTCCGGCTTCGCTGCATGGTGGACGCAGCACCGGATGACAGAATTCGGCTTATAGGTCAGCACGTACCACCGGGGGTAACCTCTTATTTGGGGGTTACCCCAATTTACTCTTCATTTTCAACCGGTGCGGGAGCAGGAACCGCATCCTCTAACGGTGGCGGCGGTAATTCTTCCGGACCTGGGACCGTCTGTTGAGTCGATGGCTGAGACTGCTGAAGTACACTACGCTGAGAACTACCATCATCGATGAAAAAATTCGTCAAAATGCAGAGGATTATAAAGACTGTGGCTAAAACCCATGTACCCCTTTCGAGTACATCCGGCGCCTGTCTCGCCCCAAGAATTTGTGTTGTTGCCCCACCGGAGGCAATTCCGGCCAAGCCGCCTCCTTTTCCAGCCTGAAGGAGAATAAGTCCGGTCATAATCACTCCGATGAGTGCAATAATGATGATGAATAGCGTAAACATGTACAAGGATCTAATTAGTGGCGTTGCTACTGTTTTAATCTCTGAGTGTTCCTGTTGTAACCAGTAAGCATGAAAGCCGTTGCGGAGCAGATGGCCGCGGTTTCTGCGCGTAATCGGCGGGGGCCCAGATGAACCAATGAAGCACCTCTGCTGATTGCAAGCTGGCGCTCATTCTCTGTAAACCCGCCTTCAGGCCCAATCAACATTACCATCGAATCATTGATCCGATTGACTTCTGTCCAAAATGACGTTTCAGCGACTGGATCGGCGATGAGGACCCCGGAACCAACAAGTTGATCAAACGGTGTTGGAGAATGTAGAGTCGGCAGCCTGCTTCGATTGCATTGCTTTAGTGCTGCGATCATAATCTGCATCGCACGATCAGGCCGCCAGCTTCTGGATTCAATTCGCTCTGTAATGATGGGTATAATGCCCGTTACTCCCAATTCGACTGATTTTTCCAAGAAAAAATTATAACGCCGCTGCTGCTTGAGAAGCGCAAGCCCGATGGTGAATTTTTGATCGGATTCACCCAAGTTTTGGTGCTTCGAAATAATTCGCCCATAAACCCCATCACGATCTGCCCGCTCAATTTGCACCCTTGCCCCCATCCCTTCACCATCTACGACCGTAATGACTGCACCAGCGCGCAGTCTGAGTACTTTAACAATGTGCTTTGCCTCATCTTGAGGAAGGACCACCGTTCCAATCGAAGAAAATGCTTCGGGAGGAGCGTAAAAAAATCTTTCCATCATCAGATCCCCAGAGATAATCCAACATGAGCTCGCACTGCAGATACATCCTCTGTGGTCGAAGCGATCGTGAAGTTGATGATCCCTGCACCAGTGCTCAGCTGAAAACCAATACCAAATCCAGGATACCATCCTGTCGGAAATCTGGATTCTTCTCTGTTACCGAGATATCCTAAATCCAAAAATCCGAACCCATAAGTGACACGATCTAGGAGATATCGAAATTCTACTAAAACCCGTGCCGCGAAAGATGCACGAAATCGATGCTCATCGTAACCTCTCAGGCTTTGAGCGCCTCCGATTCGAAACAGATCACTTTCATCAACCTCTCTGCTGTGCAACAGCATCAGTTCGCCACCCGTTGCTATAAGGCTGCGTTGGCCAAAGGGAATATAGGCGCGCCCCTGAACATTGAGCCGCGCTTGCTCTAATCTGCGTTGCTGACTGGTTGAATCTCTCAGAAGAGCTACTCGACTCACATCTTTTCGTCCGTGCTCAGCATGCATGTTTAAAAGGTATCCTCGCGTAGGACTCAAGGCATGATCTACCTGCCTGATCTGAATTCCTCCTCCAAATAACAATGCATTGGCGATCGGGATCCGTTGTTGCCCTGCAACCAGTTCGGTGCCTGCCAACCCGGGGCGTGTGACTTCGCGGGCTATACTCGCAAAAATTTGCATGGACGGATCAATCCAATAGCCAAACCTTGCCCCATAATCCCGCTTGCCGTAAGTAGAATCCTGCTGAAGCCCCTCAAATGAAACAGCAAGGCTCAGTGGAAATCCAAACATCAGCGGATTTTCCGCCTGCACGATTACATATCCTAGTTGGCCCGATGCCCGATTTATTTTCAATTCCAGCGTTCGCGCCCCTCCGAACAGATTACGAAGAGCCAACTGGCCGCTACCAACCAGAGCACCTCTTCCTCCTTCCCCTCGCTCATATCCTAATGCCAGATCAAATGCACCGGGTGGATTTTCTTTGACTGGTACATGAACCACTACACTGCTATCTGTTGATTGATATAATTCCGGCAAGCCTACCTGGCTGAACATTCCGCTAGCCTCCAACCTACGTTGCATATCTGCTGAATCAAAATTTTCCAATGCCTGCCCAGGACTGAACCCTGAAATATGATATATATAAGCAGACCCCGTCCGCTTCGCTCCTCGTAATTTGATGCGCTCAAGATGTACGAGGGAGCCTTCTGTTACACGTATAATTATATCGTGCTTCAAGCTGTCACGAGGCACGATTGCTTCTATGATAACTTCTGCCAAGGCATATCCTTCTCTTATATACTCATCCAGAATAGCTTCCGCTGTGAATTCCAATGAATTGGATGTGATCCAATCCCCACTTTTCAATGGCAGTTGGACCGAGGTGGAATCCATAATACTCAATCCCAACAACTTAATGCTCCCTACCTCTGCACGGCGACCTGGTGAGATAAACAACGTTCTGGTTTCAGAATCCAAAGAATCAATAACAGCATATAAATACCCTTGCTGGTGGAACGATCGAATCACCTGTTGCTCGACAGTCAGAGCACTGTCTGTGTATCTGCCTTGAATCCATGGAACCGGTTCTCCATCTGTGACAAGCGTCCACTGAGCATGAACTGGCGACATGGTTATACATGTGCTACAGAGAACAAAGCACTTTAGATAGCTTCCGGTTAAGATGGTTGAACAGCGCAGATGTGAACATCGTAGTATTCTATAAACGAGCCCAATTATACATCTGACTGTCCAAGCACCTATAGTCCGACCAGATGAGTTTTCAAAAGCTCTTCTCAATTGGTATGATACCAACCGACGGGACCTCCCATGGCGAGGGAAAACCGGTCTGTATGAGATTTGGCTCTCGGAAATCATGCTTCAGCAGACACGTGTGGACTACGTTCGTACATATTACGAACGATTTTTAGATACATTCCCTACCCTTGAAGATCTGGCAGAGGCTGACATTAATGAGATTCTTCGCATTTGGGAAGGCTTGGGGTATTATGCCAGAGCACGTAATCTACACACAGCTGTACAGCAAGTTGTGGCATCAGGAAGAACTCCCGTCAACAGCAAAGAGTTACGCTCGCTCCCTGGTATCGGTCCATATAGTAGTAAAGCCATTGCTTCAATTGCGTTTGGAGAACCTGTCGCTGCAGTAGATGGAAATATTCGTCGCGTCATTTCCCGGATCTTTGCACATCCGGGAAATCCGGCAAAAGATATTCAGGAACTTGCAGATTCATTGCTTTGCATAACTAGACCGGGAGATTACAATCAGTCGATCATGGAACTGGGATCTCAGGTATGTACCCCAAAGCGTCCACAATGTGCTATCTGCCCGGTTCAAGATCATTGTATTGCCCAGGCGCAAGCTACACCTGAATTATATCCAACCCCAAAGAAAAAGGAGCCGACTCCGCACTACGATGTGGCGGTCGCAGTTCTACGAGACGCCTCAAATCGTATATTCATTCAACAACGTGCTCCCAAAGGGTTATTGGGTGGCCTATGGGAATTGCCGGGAGGGAAGGCGAATTCTGGTGAATCAGGACCACAAACCTGTGTACGCGAACTGCAAGAAGAGCTTGGGGTACAGGTATCAGTCGGAGAGCTAGTTGGTGTGGTAAAACATGCCTACTCTCATTTCAAGATTACCCTGCGTGCATATGAATGTACGGTATTGGATGGAATACCTGTCTCCACTGAAGGACTGATTACCACTTGGGTAGAACCAGATGAATTAGGCAAGTTTGCATTTCCCAGAGCAAATCGGCGTATCTTAGATCTTCTTGTACCCTCAGCAGCTACGGAATCACTATGAACGAAACCCTGCTCTATATACTTCTTGGAGTGCTATATCTCATATTCACTGCTCTGGGGAGAGTTGCGAAAAAAAGGCAACAAACGACGAACAAGAAAGAGCCCTGGTCACTTGAGGATGCGTTAGGTGATCTGCAGGGACCATTTGAGGAAAGACCTGATGTTGCGCCTGCTCCTTTACCTCGTGACTTGCCTGATCCCTACATGCCTCCGAATATCAATGCTGAAAACAGCCTACCAGATCTAATCCAATCGGAATACACCCCTTCGGTCACTCCTATACCCCAGCAACCACCTGCACTCCCTTCCAAACCAACTGAAGCAACAGAAAGCCTTCCCTCCACCCCCAGCACTCCTGCAAAAATTGCAGAAAAATTAAAAAATCAGAAATCCGCGCAAATAGCTATTGTTCTCGGTGAGATTCTTGGCAGGCCCAAGGGAGCCCGAGGGATTCCGCGACGTTATCGGTAAAACGCGATCCCTATTATCAGACAGATGCTCTTGAATGGTTTGAACCATTTCCAGATCGATAGAGGTACCATATAGATAACGAGCTCTCCCCATCTGCGGAGAATGGATCCAATCTACCATAAATTAGATCTTCTTCTGTGAGATCTATCCTTTAAGCGCCAATACAACTTCGTACCTCTCAAGGAGCTATCGGACGGAACTACATCAAAAGCAGTTTGCCATGCCTATGCATGGCATTAATATCAGCGCCGGCATCCAACAAAATCTCTATCATCTCGGCGGTTTTTTCATCCATGTGGCAAGATGTAGCGGACTAATCCCATCGTCACTACTGGTTGGTAGTATTTACATCTATACCTTCTTCGATCAGCGCTTCCAATACCTGTGAATTTGAGTTATGCGCAACTGCAATATGAATTGCATTCATTCCTTGCTCATTTGTACAAGTTGAGTCTGCACCCACATCAATGAGTGCCGATATAATTTCAGGCTCCTCGTTATACCCAGCAGCAATCAACAATTGAGCGATCTCCGGTTCAGAGTTTAAGCCAAGTGTCAATCCGAGTGCAACGGAATCACTGTATTTCAGGTAGTCTGCCTCTGGGTCCGCTTCAATCAAAGTTTTGGTGACTGTTTTGATTGGGTTGTTCGCCACTGCATACAGTAGCGGAGTTCTTCCGAATTTATCTTTTGCTTGTACATTTGCTCCAAGATCAATTAACCTCTCCACAACCTCCGGCACCGTATTAAACTGTGCTGCATAATGCAACGATGTAATGTCAAGCTCGTCATCTATCGCATTTACATCAGCTCCAGATTCGACGAGAATCTGTACTAACTCGGAGGTTTCAGCATGTATTCGGCCAAGTGAAGAACCCGAAAACCGATACAATTTCGCTGATTGGGATTTGCTCCTTCATTGATCAGGGACTGTACGGTCTCCAAGGGCTCTTTCAATCTCATCGCTCTATGGAGACCATTAAGCTTCACATCATTCATAAACTTTATTGTGCTTGTTACACAGATATACAACTTTCAACTTCATAGATTTTCCTCTCTTACTGATCTTGTTCATGTCTTTGAATCAGAAATCGGCAACCTTCACACCAGCCTAATGAGATTGATGAAAATCCTGTGCACGTACTCAAATTTGAAGATCGCAGAACATAATAGTCAAGAACGAAAGAAACCGTAACCTTCTCATTCAAATACGATCTGACAGACTGCGAAATAAGGCAACTTCGCCGGAGTATTGAATTCAGTATGAACTCCACAACACAGCAGGAGCAGGATATCCTGCTCCTCTCACTTGAATACCGAGCGAGAGGTTGATTAACTCTACCGAGATATTATCTTGGAGATATTACTCTGAGAGTTCCATTTCTTCCTCAGATCCTCGCTTGAATACTGCGGCCCCGATGGCACCACCAATCAAACCCATTACGATTCCAGAAATGGCTGTAATCACCAGATAACCCCAAGTGACCATTATCTTCGTTATGGCTTCTGCCTGCTCAGCTCCCGGTGTGTCAAATGCGCCAGATTGGCGAACCATATCCAAAGTTTCCTCCGGAGACGGTAGTAAACCAACTGCGACTAACAACCAACTCAGTGCAATCGCAGCTACGGCGTATACAATTCCTGCAAGTACGCCAATTCCAACGCCCTGCCCCCCACTGATGGTTAATTCATTTTCTGAAGTATAATGCCACACAGCTACGAGGCCGCTGCTCAATGCAACCATACATCCCAGCAGACCAAATATTACGCCGAGAACAGGTTGAGGATTTAGGGGATCAGATGCACCTGACATTTGCTGGGCGACCGCAACGATAACCCCTGTAACGGCGGAAAGCAAACCGCCGACCAAAATAGATTGAATTTTTGAAGGCATTGAATTCTCGTTTGTTCAATGTAATTATAGTGAATTATACGCAACAGAACATTAACTTGTTGATCTGATCATGAAACATGATCTACCCGGATTGCCGGTACTTTCTGTGTAGTCATCCTGTACTTTTCGACTCAGTCTCATAGTTTATAGCATTTAGAATTCTATTTGGATCCTCCCTACTCGAGCGATTGCCCTTAGTTTTGGAATCCGCTCTGTACCATGCCATAGCGCGGGCAACTAATACACCGGCAATCACTCCAAAAATACTTCCGGTGATGAAACGACTTTCCGCTGTATTTTCCCAGATCTGCAGAACCCCCAACCCCCAATCCAGGATCAATGGCGTGAGGGATGCTATGACCAATATATGCCCAATTTTGTCATTCCATGCCCGAAAGATCAGGGCAATGATCGGCCCGGCCGCCAAACCGACAAGAATCCCATAACAGCGATGACATACAGCCAGTTGACCCCCTCCATAATGTGGGGATCTCTCCGCAATCTGGTGACAAATTGGATCAAATGCATGAAACAGAATGGAGCGTAGA